>CAMDJU010000287.1 GCA_945900695.1 Bordetella parapertussis
ACTCAAAGGGGTGGTGCGACCCGACGGCACGGTGACCGCAGGCAATGCCAGCGGGGTCAACGATGGGGCCTGCGCCTGGTTGCTGGCCGATGAAAAAACGGCCGCTCTTCAAGGTTTGACGCCGCGCGCCCGTGTGGTCGGCATGGCCACGGCGGGTGTGCCGCCCCGGGTGATGGGCATTGGACCTGCCCCTGCGACCGAAAAAGTCTTGGCACTGACGGGCTTGACCTTGGCCCAGATGGACGTGATCGAACTCAATGAAGCTTTTGCCGCACAAGGTTTGGCGGTATTGCGCATGTTGGGTTTGTCTGACGATGATGACCGCGTCAACCCCAATGGGGGTGCGATTGCTTTGGGCCACCCTTTGGGCGCCAGCGGTGGGCGTTTGGTCACCACCGCCATCAATCAATTGCACCGCACGGGTGGTCGCTACGCCTTGTGCACCATGTGCATCGGGGTGGGACAGGGCATTGCCCTGGTCATTGAGCGGGTCTGAAACTCACTGTTCAACGAAGGCGCGCTCCACCACAAAGTCGCCCGGTGTGGTGGTGTTGCCTTCTTTGAAGCCACGCGCCTCGAGCAAGGCCTTGGTGTCTTTGAGCATTTGCGGGCTGCCGCACAGCATGACCCGGTCGCGTACCGGGTCGAGGGGGGGCAGGCCCAGATCGCTGAAAATTTTGCCACTGGCGATCAAATCGGTGATGCGGCCTTGGTGCTCAAAGGGCTCGCGCGTCACCGTGGGGTAGTAAAGCATTTGTGCAGACACCATCTCGCCCAACAATTCGTGCTGGGGCAGGTCGTGGCGCAGGTAGTCCATGTAGGCCAGTTCGTTGACCTGTCGCACCCCATGGACCACGATCACTTTGTCAAACCGCTCATAGGTTTCGGGGTCGCGCACGATGCTCAGGTACGGGGCCAAGCCGGTGCCGGTGCCCAGCAAGTACAGGTTTTTTCCTGGCAGCAGGTAATCGATGAGCAAAGTGCCGGTGGGTTTGCGACCCACGATCAGGGTGTCGCCCACTTGGATGTGTTGCAAGCGCGAGGTCAGCGGCCCATCAGGCACCTTGATGCTTAAGAATTCAAGATGTTCTTCATAGTTGGCGCTGACGATGCTGTAGGCGCGCAACAAAGGTTTGCCGTTGACCGGCAAGCCAATCATGGTGAAGTGTCCGTTGGAAAAGCGCAGGGCTGTGTCGCGGGTGGTGGTGAAGCTAAAGAGGCGGTCGGTCCAATGGTGAACCGTCAATATTTTTTCTTCGAGAAAGGCGCTCATGAGCAATAGGGCACTGAATTAAAACTTAATTTTAAGTCAGCGCATCATGGGGGACCCGGGGTTGTGGGTGGAGGCCAGCACGAGGGAGCAGTCGCCTGGATGCGTGCGAGCGTGTGGGCGACCTGACCTGTTGGGGACAGCCGCGCCGAAGCCGCAGCCCAAGCATGGCAAGATGCCCCTGACGCCAGTGTGCATTTGGGCGCTCGCCAGGCACACGGATGATCTTTGCCCGTCTTCACCAACCAGAGCTTTCCTGCGGATATGTCCCACCACCATCACCCTTTGGCACCGGCTCTCCCGCACATGGGGTTCATCGATTGAGCGAAGCCTACATCACCGATCCATTTTTCTATGCCCTGGCTGCGCCGGCCGTTTTATTGCTGGGCCTGAGCAAAAGTGGATTTGGCGCTGGTTTTGGGTCTTTGGCCGTGCCCATCATGGCCATGGCCATCACCGTGCCCCAAGCGGCGGCGATCTTGATGCCCATTTTGTTGGTGATGGACTTGCTCGGTTTGCATGCCTTTCGGCGTGAATACGACGTCAAGCTGCTGAAGTTTTTGATCCCTTGGGGGATGGTGGGTATTGGGGTGGGCTTTTTGCTGTTCAGGTACATGGAGTCCCGCTGGGTGGCCGGTTTGGTCGGATTGACCACATTGCTTTTTTTGGCCCAGCGTTTGGTGTTTCCACCCGGGGCCAGCAGCAAAACCGCACCGACCTGGGTGGGTGCCTTACTGACCGCGACCTCTGGCTTCACCAGTTTCATTGCCCACGCAGGTGGACCTCCCATCAACGCCTATGTGTTGCCCATGCGCATGGCGCCCATGGTCTACACCGCGACCATGGCGTTTTTCTTTTTCTTTGTGAATGCGGGCAAATGGATCCCCTATGCCATTTTGGGTTTGTTGGATTGGCGCAATTTCATGACGTCTCTGATCTTGTTGCCACTGGCCCCAGTGGGCGTTTGGGTGGGGGTTCGCGTGGCGCGCAAGATCCAACCGGTGCTGTTTTACCGTCTGGTGCACATTGGCATGTTTTGCACGGGAATGAAACTGTTGGTCGACGCTTTTCTGGGGTGAGGACGCTCTGGCTGAGCCCCCAGCCGGTGGGTTTTTTAGCTGGGCGTCGCCGCGTCGATGAAGCCATGTTGGCGCCAAGCCTCATACACCACCACGGCCACTGCGTTGGACAGGTTCAGGCTGCGCTGCCCAGCGCGCATGGGCAAGCGCAATTGCCGCTCAGCGGGAAAGCCATCGCGAATGGCAACCGGTAAACCAGCGGTCTCGCTGCCGAACACCAGCCAGTCTCCGGGGACAAAGGCGCAGCCGTGGGGCTGCTTTGTGCCCCGGGTGGTCATGGCATAGGCTTGACCACCCAAGGTGGCCATGGTGGTGGCCAAAGCGTCCCAGTCGGTGTGCACTTTGAGCGTCGCGTATTCGTGGTAATCCAGTCCGGCGCGCCGCATTTGTTTATCGCTCAAATCAAAACCCAATGGTTGGACCAAGTGGAGATGGCAGCCCGTGTTGGCGGCCAAGCGGATCACGTTACCCGTGTTGGGCGGGATTTCAGGGTGAACCAAGACGATGTGAAACATGGGCCGCATTCTCTCCCACGGCCAAGGTCGCGACGGACGCGTCCAAGCGGGGCGCATCGGTGCGTGCAAACACCATGGCTGTGATGTGGCGCACGCCAGCTTGCCTGAGCGCGAGCGCGGCGGCCTGCAAACTGCTGCCCGTGGTCATCACATCATCGAGCAGCACCACGTGGGATCCGTTGAGCGCCTTGGCGTGGCGCGGATGGACCACCATGGAGCCCACCACATTTTGCAAACGCTGCGCCTTGGGCAGGCTCGCTTGTGGGGCGGTATCTCTGATGCGCAGCAGCGCCTGGCCCAGGGTTTTGCGCGGGCCCAAGTGGCGTGCCAAGACCAAGGCTTGGTTAAAGCCACGTTCACGCAATCGCGCAGCAGACAAGGGCATGGGCACCACCCACTGAGCCACCTCGAGGGCGGGTTCTATGCCGGGAGCGTGCTGCATCACATGGGCCAGGGAGCGGGCCATGGCGCTGTCCCCATCAAACTTCAAGCGTGCCAAGCAGGTGTCCCAAGGGTAGCCATAGGGAACGGCACACAAGCTGCGTTCCCACGGGGGTGGGCTATGCAAGCATTCGGGGCAGGTGGTGGTGTGGCCCGGTAATGCGCACATGGGACAGCGCGCCAAGGGCTGGGCAAAGCGCTCAACGCAAGGGCTGCAAATGGGCTCAGCAGGCCAGGCATGGCAGACGGCGCAAACGCTGAAACCGCGCTGCGAGGTGACCCAGTGGGCAGGGGAGGTGAAACCAAACAATGCCATGGCACCAATATACTGCCCGACATGTCTT
>CAMDJU010000288.1 GCA_945900695.1 Bordetella parapertussis
CATCGGGGGTCAGGGCCAGGGCTTTGGCAAAGGATTTTTCAGAGGCTGGGAACTTTTCTTGGCTGCGCTGCAAACGCGCCAGCATGACCCAAGCGTCCACATTGTTGGGCTCGTCTTGCAAGCGGCGCTCCAATTGGCCCACCATCTGCGCAATCTTCTCGGGGGTGACCGTGGCATTGGGGCCGTCATCGGGGGCTGAAAGGGCCAAGGCCGCAGGGTCCAAACCCATGGGCGAGCCCCAAGTGCCGTACAGCAGCACCGCGCACACCGGCAGCATCAAGCACAGGGCCAAGACCGTTTTGCGCGGCCTGTCGCACGCCCCGGTCGGCGCCTGAACGGGGCCACTGACCCAATCGTCGCGCAAGCGCAGTTTGAGCTCCTCCAGGGCCTGGGCGTACTCGGCATCGTTCAGATGCCCCAAGGCATGCTCGCGCGCCAGGTCCGCACTTTGATCGCGGTAAACCTGTGCATTGGCTTCTTCATGGGCGTCAGCGGCGGCCAGCACCGGTGGGCGCCACAAAGACCAGACCAACACACCCAACACCGCCACCACCATCAGCAAGGTCAGGGCCACAAAACTCAGGGCAACATTCACATCAGTCCTTCAACCATTGATCCACCCGCGCGCGTTCCGCGTCGCTCATGGCCGGGGCCGTGTCGGCCAATTGGCGACGCTGGCGCAAGTACCACCACAAGCCCGCCACCGCGCCGAACAACAACACAAAGGGGCCAAACCACAGCAGCCACGTCATGGGCTTGATCTCGGGGCGGTAAAGCACAAAGTCGCCGTAGCGTTCGACCAGGAAATTTTTCACTTGTTGGTCGGATTTGCCCTCGCTCAGCAAGTTGCGCACCTCGCGGCGCAAGTCATCGGCCAACTCGGCACGCGAGGACGCCAGCGATTCGTTTTGGCACACCAAGCAACGCAACTCCTCAGACAGCTTGAGCAAGCGCGCCTCCAGCACCGGCTCGTCGGTCATCGGCGCGGCCTCTGGGCCCAGGGCACCTGTCCCCACCACGGTGGGGGTTGTAGCGCCGACCCCGGGCGCGGTCGTCACCGCCGGGGCAGGCGCAGCTGAAGCAGCAGGCAAGGCGGTGTTTGCAACGGCAGACGCCGACACAACGCCAGCCTCAGGCTTTGGGCCTTGGGCCGCAGCGGGCCACTGAAACAGGCCGGCCACGGCCAGGCTCAGGCTTGCGACCAGACCCCGTCTTGCGGGAAGGCCAAAGCCTGCGAGCCAGCTGCGCTTCGCAGCGACCCGCCCAACCCAAAGAGAGGATGTGTGCAACGCGCCCATCAAGAGGCATTCAATTTTTGGATCAAGGGCAACACCTTGCTGGACAAGATGGCGGGGGTCACCTCGCCCACCGCCTTGTAGCGGATCACCCCTTGCTTGTCGATCACATAGGTCTCGGGCACGCCATACACGCCGTATTGGATGCCCACGCGCCCATCCAAGTCCATCACCGACAAGACATACGGGTTGCCATAGCGCGACAACCACACCTGGCTGCGCTCGCGGGCGAATTGCAGCTTGGCCGTGGCGTCCATGCCCTGAGCTTGCACGTCCTGGGGCTGAATTTCTTTGTAACTCATGCCCACGATGGGCACTTGATGGCGCTGGGCAAAGTCCACCAGCAGCGGATGCTCTTGGCGGCAGGCCACGCACCAAGTGGCCCACACATTGAGCAACCACACCCGGCCTTGCATCTCGGCGGGGCTGAACGTGCCCGCTTTCGGGTCAAGTGTGGGCAGGCTGAAGGCGGGCGCTGGCTTGTTGATCAATGGGGATGGGATTTCATGCGGGTCGCGCTGCAAGCCCAGGGCCAAAAAAATCACCAAGCCAAAAAACAAACCCAAAGGAATGAGAAACTTTTTCATGCGCCAGCCTGAGGCGCCACACCGGCGGGCATGGGTTCAGTGCGCGCGCTGGCGGCGCGGTAGCGCCGGTCCACAGCGGCCAGCGCGCCGCCCAAGACCATCAACAACACCCCAGCCCAAATCCAGGGCACAAAGGGTTTGTAATACACCCGCATGCTCCACTGCGGCGTGGGCCCATCAATCGGGTCGCCCAGCGACACATACAAATCGCGCATGAAACCGGTATCGATCGCCGCCTCGGTCATGGGCATGGCGGTTGAAAAGTAGCGCCGCTTTTCTGGGTACAGCCGGTCGATGGGCTGGCCGTTTTTCAGCACCTCGACATCAGCGCGCACCGCGCGGTAATTGGGCCCCT
The DNA here is from genome assembly GCA_945900695.1 of Bordetella parapertussis. Lineage (GTDB taxonomy): Bacteria > Pseudomonadota > Gammaproteobacteria > Burkholderiales > Burkholderiaceae_C > Limnohabitans > Limnohabitans parapertussis_A. The sequence continues at coordinate 2,238 of CAMDJU010000288.1, forward strand.
TGACCTCGGACATGCCTTGCAAGCGAAACGCATACGGCGCAATGGTCACCACGTCGCCCACGCCCATGCGCACATCGCGCTCCACCTCATACGACTTCACGCCGGTGATGCCAGCCACCACCACCGCCAAACCGATGTGCGCGCATTGCATGCCCCAATAGGCCGCACCAATCTGCCCCGGTTGACGCCAACGCAGCACCATGTGCTGCACAGACCCCAGCACCACCCAGGCGGCCAAGAAAAATCCAAATGCAGCACCGATGGACCATTCGCCCGCCAGTGCCGGTGCGGCCAAACCCACGCCCAATGCGGCCAACGCCACCCAGCGCAAACGCAGCAGCAACTCGCCCCAGTTCGACTCGCGCCAACGCACCACCGTGCCCGGCACCATGATGACCAACAAGGGCACCATCAGGGGCACGAACACCGCATTGAAATACTGCGGCCCCACCGACAACTTACCCAAATTGAGCGCATCGATCACCAGCGGGTAAATGGTGCCCAACAGCACCGCCGCACAGGCCACCACCAGCAACACACTGTTGGCCAAGAGCAGGGTTTCCCGCGAGAGCAAGCTCACCGCTTGCCCCATGCGCACCTTGGGCATGCGCCAGGCGTACAAGGTGAGCGAAAAACCCACCACCACAACCAAAAACATCAAGATGAACACGCCACGCTTGGGGTCAGACGCAAACGCATGGACCGAGGTGAGCACCCCCGAGCGGACCAAAAATGTGCCCAGCAGCGACAACGAAAAAGCGCTGATCGACAACAACACCGTCCAGGCCTTGAAGTTGCCGCGCTTGTCGCTGGCCATGAGCGAGTGGATCAGCGCCGTGCCCACCAACCAAGGCATGAGCGAGGCGTTCTCCACCGGGTCCCAAAACCACCAACCGCCCCAACCCAGCTCGTAATACGCCCACCACGAACCCAGGCCAATGCCAAAGGTCATGAACAACCATGCCACCAAGGTCCACGGCCGCGACCAGCGCGCCCAAGCCGCGTCCAAGCGCCCCGCCATCAAGGCCGCGATGGCAAAGGCAAAAGCCACTGAAAAGCCCACATAGCCCATGTACAGCATGGGCGGGTGAATGATCAAACCGGGGTCTTGCAACAAGGGGTTCAGGTCGCGCCCATCGGCAGCGGCCGGCAGCAAACGCTCAAAGGGGTTGGACAAGGCCAAAATGAACAGCAAAAACCCCACCGACACCCAACCCAACACGCCCACCACCCGCGCCACCATGGCCTGGGGCAGGCTGAAAGAAAACGCCGCCACCGCCGCCGTCCACATGGCCAGCATCAGCACCCACAACAACAACGATCCCTCGTGGCC
>CAMDJU010000289.1 GCA_945900695.1 Bordetella parapertussis
AATGATGCCAAGATGATTTGCGGCAAGATCATCGACGCGGCCCGTGCCCGAGAAGCGGCGCGCAAAGCGCGGGAGATGACGCGCCGCAAAGGCGTGCTCGATGGCATGGGCTTGCCTGGCAAGCTCGCCGACTGCCAAGAAAAAGACCCCGCGTTGTGTGAAATCTACATCGTCGAGGGCGATTCCGCCGGAGGCTCGGCCAAGCAAGGTCGCGACCGAAAGTTTCAAGCCATTTTGCCCCTGCGCGGCAAAATTTTGAATGTGGAAAAAGCGCGTTACGAAAAGCTGCTTACTAGCAATGAAATTTTGACGCTGATCACCGCACTGGGCACCGGCATTGGCAAGGTGAGTGCAGAGTCGGGCAAGTCAGGCACCGACGATTTCAACATCGACAAGCTGCGCTACCACCGCATCATCATCATGACCGATGCCGACGTAGACGGTGCCCACATCCGCACCTTGTTGCTCACATTCTTCTACCGCCAAATGCCCGAGTTGGTCGAGCGTGGCCACATCTACATTGCCCAACCGCCACTCTACAAAGTGAAAGTGGGCAAGGAAGAGCAATACCTCAAAGACGGTGCGGCGCTCGATGGCTTTTTGCTGCGCATTGCCCTCAAAGACGCCAGCATCCAGACGGGCGGCGACGCACCGCAAGAGCTCAAGGGCGAAACTTTGTCGCAACTGGCGCACCAGCACCAATTGGCCGAGGCCGTGATCGAGCGTTTGAGCAACTTCATGGACGTGGAAGCATTGCGCGCCATTGCCGATGGGGTGGTGGTGTCGCTGGACACCCTGGAACAAGCGCAAGCCTCAGCCGCGCAGATGCAGACCAAACTGCGCGCCCTGGGCAGCGGTGCCGAGGTGGCTGGCGAATTTGACGTGCGCACCGACAAACCGATTTTGCGCATCAGCCGCAAGCACCATGGCAACACCAAGAGCAGCTTGATCACCCAAGAGTTTGTGCATGGCGCAGACTATGCCGCCCTGGCCTTGGTGGCGCAAACCTTCCAAGGCTTGTTGGGCGCGGGCGCCAAAGTGGGCCGCGGTGAGGGCGAGCGCCATAAGGAAGAAAAAGTTTCAGATTTCCGCCAGGCCATGCGTTGGCTCATCACCCAGGCCGAATCCGCCACAGCACGCCAGCGTTACAAGGGCCTGGGCGAGATGAACCCCCAGCAGCTGTGGGAAACCACCATGGACCCCGAAGTGCGCCGCTTGCTGCGCGTGCAAATCGACGACGCCATCGAAGCCGACCGCGTCTTCACCATGCTGATGGGCGACGAGGTGGAGCCACGTCGGATATTTATCGAGACCAATGCGTTGCGGGCGGGGAATATTGACGTTTGATGGTCAGTTGATCAACGCCATGCCCGCATGCTTTGCGGCAGCGGTATCAAAGGTCATGGTTTGCGTGCAGCCAGCGCCAGATGCTGCGCGTTCTATCAGGCAGTCGGAAAAGTCAGCTTTGCCAGTGGCAAACATCCGCAGCGCCCGCATGACTTGATCGGCCCGCTCTACCAACAGTTGTTTGCTTCTTAATATGGCCTCCAGTGCCTGGGTCACTTGGGTGTCTGATAGTTCGTAACACGATGTCAGCACCCAATACAACTCGACAACACTCACCATCGTGATGTAGCCTGGCGCGTCATTGCTCAATGACTCAATGAGCTTCGTGGCTTTGGGGGACTGTTTAGGGTCATCTTGCATGATGTACCGCACGATCACGTTGGTGTCCAAACCGATCATTTGGCTGAAGCCCCACGTTTGGCGATGGCCTCATTCATGGCCGCCAAAGAAACGGGTTTTTTCGCAGGCCCAAACATGCCTTTGAGTGCTGTCACTTCGCTGGTGGCCGCTACAAACTCGTAGCGGTCTGGGGCAATTTGAACGAACTCAACCCGGTCACCCGCCTCCACTTTGAGGGCATTGCGGACTTCAATGGGAATGGTGATTTGGCCTTTTGTGGTGAGGGTGGCGGTGGACATTCGGGCGCTCCTTTTTCCTTACTTTGCCGTAAGGAGTGGCGCCTGTCAAGAAAAAATTGATTTCAGGTTGCACGGCCACCCCTTAAGCCAACCTTCCCGCTCGGTAATCATCCATCGCGGCGATGATTTGCTCTTTGGTGTTCATCACAAACGGGCCGTACTGAACAATCGGCTCGCGCAGCGGTTGGCCGGCCAGCAGCAGGGCGCGGGCGCCTTGGCCGCCGCTCAGGCGCACGTGGTCGCCCTCGTTGCGCAAGATGGCCAGGTGCTGGGCGGGCACGGCGGCGGTGTCTTCGCCGCACACCACGCCCATGCTGCCTTGGTACACATAGGCCATGGCGTTGTGCTGGCTGGGCAGGGCTTGGTCAAAGTGGGCGCTGGCGCCCTCAGGAAAGTGCAGGTCCAGGTACAGCACTAGGGTGGCTTCGCGCTTCACGCTGCCCTCGGTGCCCTGGCTGTGGCCGGCAATCACCCGCACCGTGACGCCTTGGTCGGTGGTGAACTCGGGCACCTGGGCGCTGGGGATGTCGCGGTACCAGGGCGGGCACATTTTGTCTTTGGCGGGCAGGTTGAGCCACAGTTGAAAGCCCGACATGAGGCCTTCTTCTTGCTCGGGCATTTCGCTGTGGATGACGCCGCGCCCAGCGGTCATCCATTGCACGTCGCCGTTTTTCAGCAAGCCCTCGTTGCCCGCGCTATCGCGGTGGCGCATGCGCCCGTGCAACATATACGTCACCGTTTCAAAGCCCCGGTGCGGGTGGTCGGGAAAGCCGGCGATGTAGTCGCCCGCCTTGTCGCTGCCAAAGGCGTCGAGCATCAAAAATGGGTCCAGGCGTTGGTGCAGCTCGTTGGCCACCACGCGGGTGAGTTTGACGCCAGCGCCGTCGCTCGTGGCTTGGCCGCGCACCAGGCGCTCCAAGCGCCTTGCTTGTGGGTTGGTCATGGGTTTTCTTTCAGGCCGCAGCGGCGGTGGTGGGGTAGCCCTCGGTGGCGATCAGCGCCAGCAAGGGGGTGATGTCTTGGTCGGTGTCCACGTCCACCCGGTTGTGTGCGCGGTCAATGTGCACCTGGGCCTGGGGGTCCCAGCGCAGCACGGTGCGGGTGACGGACTTTTCGCAGTGCCCACAGGTCATGCCGGTCACGGTGAGTTGGTGTTTCATGCGTCGTAGATGAGTTTGATGCAGCGCAAATCAAGGGGCCAGCGCCACAGCGAGAATAACAAAACCATGATCCCACCCGAACCCCACCCCACCCCAGACGCTTGTGTGATCGATTGGGGCATCACCGGCATGACCTGCGCGAGTTGCTCGGGCCGGGTCGAGCGCGCTTTGGCGGGCCAGCCGGGCGTGGCGCAGGTGAGTGTGAACCTGGCCACCGAGCGCGTCCACATGGTGTTGGCCCCGGGTGTCATGGCCGAGGACACACCGGCGCGTTTGCGCCGCGCCATCCGCGACGCAGGTTATGGCGTGCGGGTGGAGGCCAGCACCACCGAAGAAAGCGAGGCCCAGCATTGGCGCGAGCTGTGGCCGGTGTTGGCCGCTGCGGCCCTGAGCCTGCCGCTGGTGTGGCCCATGG
>CAMDJU010000290.1 GCA_945900695.1 Bordetella parapertussis
AGCGCCAGCGAGGGCAGGTTACAGCTCACATTTGAGGTGATTTACGGCCACGCCATCAAGCCGCTGCCCCGTGTGCCCATCGCCGCACAGAGTGCGGTTTCTTTGGGGGACATGCGCGCCATGTTGGGGCGACCTCCCGCGAATTGAAAGCCTAGCGTCAGCCAATGGTCTTGCGCAGATTGTTAGAATGCACACACTGAATCCATTCAAATGCATCCTTCTATGTGGCCCCGACATGAAACCATCTCCTGTGCCACTCAAATTTTCAAGTCTTCCAACACCATGAACAAGCTCTTTGGGAAATTGAACGCGGCCGCGCTGATGCTGGGCGCTTGGCTGGCAAGCTCTGCCTGGGCGGTCAACGACCTGCCCGGCGGGCCGGCGGTCAGACAGCTGAACTTGCACCCTGCTGCCACCAAAATTGCCGAAGAGCAAGCCTGGTTGCACTGGTTCATGCTGATCATTTGCACGGTGATCTTTGTGGTCGTTTTTGGGGTGATGTTTTATTCCATTTGGAAGCACCGCAGATCCGTGGGCCACAAGCCAGCGACTTTTCACGAGTCGGTAAAGGTTGAAATTGCTTGGACGATCGTTCCGTTTGTGATCGTCATTTTGATGGCCTTGCCCGCTACCAAAGCGGTCGTAGCCAGCAAAGACACCTCTAATGCCGACCTCACCATCAAAGCCACCGGTTACCAGTGGAAGTGGGGCTACGACTACATCAAAGGCGAGGGTGAGGGCATTGGTTTTGTTTCCACCCTGGACAACGAGCATCGCGAAATGTCCAACAACGGTGCCAAGGGCGTGGACATTGACAACTATTTGCTGAAAGTGGACAACCCTTTGGTGGTGCCAGTCGATAAAAAAGTCCGCATCATCACCACGGCCAATGACGTCATTCACGCTTTTGCAGTTCCCGCTTTCGGCATCAAACAAGACGCGATTCCCGGGTTTGTGCGTGACACCTGGTTCCGCGCCGAGCGCACGGGCGATTTTTATGGTCAGTGCCAAGAGCTGTGCGGCAAAGAACACGCCTATATGCCCATCCATGTCAAAGTGGTGAGCGCCCCCGACTATGCGATTTGGGTGCAGGACCAGCAAAAGAAAATGGCCGCCAAACTGGACGACCCGAGCAAAGTGTGGGCCTTGGACGACCTCGTCAAGCGTGGCGAGAAGGTTTATGCAGCCAACTGTGTGGCCTGCCATCAACCCACTGGCAAAGGCGCGGGCCCCATCAAGGCCCTGGACGGTGCTGCCGTGGTCCTCGATGCCGACAACACCAAACAAATCAGAATTTTGCTCAATGGCCAAAACAATGGTTCCATGCCCGCTTGGAAGCAGTTGAGCGACACCGACTTGGCCGCCGTCATCAGCTACACCAAAAATAACTGGTCCAACAAGACCGGTCAGTTGGTTCAGCCTGCCGAAGTCAAGGCCGCCCGTTAACCCCATGTCCCGATTGAGAAGGAAGATTCCATGAGCGCAGTTCTCGACCCCCATGGCCACACCGCTGGCGACCACGGACATGACGATCACCACGGTGCCCCGCACGGCTGGCGCCGCTGGGTTTATGCCACCAATCACAAAGACATTGGCACCCTTTATTTGTTGTTCGCGTTCGCCATGTTGATGATCGGTGGCGTTTTGGCGCTGTTGATCCGTGCGGAGTTGTTCCAACCCGGTTTGCAACTGGTCAACCCCGAGTTGTTCAATCAGTTCACCACCATGCACGGGCTGATCATGGTTTTTGGTGCCATCATGCCGGCCTTTGTGGGCTTTGCGAACTGGATGATCCCGTTGCAAATTGGCGCATCTGACATGGCCTTTGCCCGCATGAACAACTTCAGCTTTTGGCTGATGATCCCCGCCGCCGCGATGCTGGCCGGATCTTTCTTCATGCCGGGTGGCGCGCCCGCTGCGGGCTGGACTTTGTACGCCCCCTTGACCCTGCAAATGGGCCCCTCCATGGACGCAGCCATTTTTGCGTTGCACATTCTGGGCGCATCTTCCATCATGGGCTCCATCAACATCATCGTGACCATTTTGAACATGCGCGCGCCTGGCATGACCATGATGAAGATGCCCATGTTTGTTTGGACATGGCTGATCACAGCCTATTTGTTGATTGCCGTGATGCCTGTGTTGGCCGGCGTCATCACCATGACCTTGACCGACCGCCACTTTGGCACCACCTTCTTCAATCCCGCCGGCGGTGGGGACCCGGTGATGTTCCAACACATCTTCTGGTTCTTTGGCCACCCCGAGGTTTACATCATGATCTTGCCGGCCTTCGGCATCATCAGCCAGATCGTTCCAGCGTTCTCGCGCAAACGCCTTTTTGGCTACGCTTCCATGGTGTATGCCACGTCATCGATTGCGATTTTGTCGTTCATCGTCTGGGCGCACCACATGTACACCACCGGTATGCCGGTCACTGGACAGTTGTTCTTCATGTACGCGACCATGCTCATCTCTGTGCCTACGGGCGTGAAGGTGTTCAACTGGATCGCCACCATGTGGAAAGGCTCCATGACCTTTGAAACCCCGATGTTGTTTGCGGTGGGCTTTATTTTTGTGTTCACCATGGGTGGTTTCACTGGCCTGATCTTGGCGATGGCCCCCATCGACTTGCAATTGCAAGACGGTTACTACGTGGTGGCGCATTTCCACTATGTGTTGGTGGCGGGTTCTTTGTTCACCATGTTTGCTGGCTACTACTACTGGTCGCCTAAGTGGACGGGTGTGATGTACAACGAAACACGCGGCAAGATCCACTTCTGGTGGACCCTGATTTCTTTTAACGTCACGTTCTTCCCCATGCACTTCTTGGGCTTGGCCGGCATGCCCCGTCGCTATGCCGACTACCCCATGCAGTTTGCTGACTTCAATGCGTTGGCCTCGGTGGGTGCGTTTGCTTTCGGTTTTGCCCAGGTGTATTTCTTCCTGTTCGTGGTGTTGCCGACCATGCGCGGCAAGGGCGAGCCTGCGCCCCAGCGCCCTTGGGATGCTGCCGAGGGCTTGGAGTGGGAAGTGCCTTCACCGGCGCCCTTCCACACCTTTGAAACCCCACCCAAGCTAGATGCCACCGCCACCAAGGTGTTGGCGTTCTGATAAACGGCATGAACCCCGATCAAAAAAAGCAAAACCTCAGGCTCGCCTTGATCTTGGCGACCGTGGGTTTTGTTTTCTTTTTGGGGGTGCTGGCCAAAATTCTTTTGGTGGGCCACCCCAGTTAAACCATGTCGCACAACCTGCTTTTGCTGCGCAAGTTGGTGATCATTGCCGTGGGTATGTTTGCCTTTGGTTACGCCTTGGTGCCCATGTACAAAGCCATTTGCGAACTCACCGGCATCAACATCTTGGCCCTGGGAGAAAAAGAAGCCATGGGTTCTGGCAATGCGCGGGCTAACATCACCAACACCCAGGTCGACACCAGTCGCACCATCACTGTTGAGTTTGACGCCAATGCCCGCGGCCCTTGGCATTTCAAGCCGGCTCAGCGTTCGGTTCAAGTCCACCCAGGTGAATTGACCACCGTGATGTA
>CAMDJU010000291.1 GCA_945900695.1 Bordetella parapertussis
CACCGAGCGTGAGCTGGAAACCGCACTGATTGAACACGTCACCCAGTTCTTGCTGGAGCTGGGCGCAGGCTTTGCCTACCTTGGGCGGCAAGTGCCGCTGCAAGTGGGCGAGCGAGATTTCTTCATCGACCTGCTTTTCTACCATGTGCGCCTGCACTGTTACGTGGTGGTCGAGCTCAAAACCGTGGACTTTGAACCCGAGTTTGCAGGCAAGCTCAACTTCTACCTTAAAGCCGTGGATGCGCAAATGCGCCAAGACGGCGACGCCCCCACCATCGGCCTGCTGCTGTGCAAAAGCAAAGACCGGCTGGTGGCCGAATACGCGCTAAGCGACATTCAAAAACCCATGGACCTGTCCACCTACACCCTCTCGCACACACTGCCCGAAGCCTTGCGCGGCAAGCTGCCCAGCATTGAGCAGTTGGAGCAGGAGTTGGGGCGGGGGAATGGTGCGGAGTCGGCTGAAGCTGGGGAGGCTGGGGTATGAGTTCTGAGTGGCACAGCACAACGATTGGAGATATCTGCTCGAAAGTTTTCTCAGGCGGAACACCTACCTCAACAAATTCAACTTACTACGACGGTGGAACTATTCCGTGGTTACGAACCAAGGAAGTGAACTACGGGAAAATTTATGACACCGAAGAGCACATCACGGTATTAGGTTTTGAAAACTCATCAACAAAGCTTGTCCCAGTAAATTCAGTCATTGTTGCGATGTACGGTAACGGAGACACCGCTGGTCGCGTAGCTGTGAACAAAGTCCCTGTCACAACGAATCAGGCTTGCTGCAACTTGGTAGTGGACACGAGTAAAGCTGACTATCGTTTTGTTTACTACTTCCTAATGGGGCAATACAAAGCATTGGTTGACCTCAAAAATGGTGGTGCCCAACAAAACTTGAATGGCCAACTCATTAAAGCGTTCCCGATTGCTTGCCCGCAATTGCCGAGCAAGTCGAAATATCGACCATCTTGGAGTCACTTGACGACCGCATCACCCTCCTGCGCGAAACCAACACCACCCTCGAAGCCATTGCCCAAGCCCTGTTCAAGTCCTGGTTCGTGGACTTCGACCCCGTCCACGCCAAGATGCAAGGCCGCGCCCCCGAAGGCATGATTGAGGCCACCGCCGCCCTGTTCCCCGACAGCTTTGAAGATTCGGAATTGGGTCCATTGCCGAAGGGGTGGTCGATTTCAGCAGTTGCGAATGTTTCGGAAATAGTTAAAGGCAAGTCCTATTCAAGCAAAGATCTCGTGGATAAACATACAACTGCGCTGGTAACACTGAAGTCATTTCAGCGTGGTGGTGGCTTCCGAATGGATGGCTTTAAGCCATATTCAGGTTCATTCAAGCCTATGCAAGTGGTGATTTCTGGTGACTTGATCGTCGCTTACACAGACGTAACGCAAGCCGCAGAATTAATCGGAAAACCTGCAATCGTCGTTGGCATAGAGGAGCACGACACGCTTGTTGCTTCTTTAGATGTCGGTATTGTTAGGCCTGATCTTTCTGTATGTGGACGCCAGTTTTTGTATGGCTTGTTTAAAACTGATTCATTTCAAAGCCACACGCTAGCCCACACATCCGGAACCACGGTTTTGCATTTATCGAAAGATGGCGTGGGTTCGTTTCAATTCGCCCTCCCTCCTGCCAGATTGATCTCTGTTTTTGAGGATATCGCCACTGAACTTGCAGAACGGCGGCAGGTAAATAGTGATCAGGTTCGTTCGCTGCGCTTGCTTCGGGATACGCTGCTCCCCCGCCTGATATCTGGCCAGATCCAAATTTCAGATGTGCAAACAGAAGCGGAATCCGCTTGAACATGCAGACCAAGCCCTTCAGTGACTACTTGGTGTTCGTTGATGAAAGCGGCAGTCCGTCCATGGGCCGGATTGACCCCGACTTTCCATTGCTGGTGTTGGCTTTCATGATCGTCCGAAAGGATGAATACACGCAGCAAGTGGTGCCAGCGGTTCAGTCGTTCAAGTTTCAACACTTTGGACACGATCAGGTCATCTTGCATGAGCGAGAAATTCGCCGCGATCTTGGACCTTTTTCTTTCCTTAAGACCCGCGCTTTGAAACAAGCATTTCTGGATGAATTGACGGCCATTGTTGAAAAAGTGCCATTTCACCTGGTGTCAGTGGTGATCCGAAAGGATGCGCTGCAAAAGCGCTGTACCCAGCCAGAAAACCCGTATCACTTGGCATTGCAATATGGTCTCGAGCGCATCAGTGCTTTTCTGCACACCCAAGGTGAATGGCAAACGGGGTCTATCAGCAACCCTAAAGTGCATTTGGTGGTTGAGCGTCGTGGACGAAATGAAGACGATGAACTCGAGCTGGAGTTTCGCCGCATTTGTGATCGTGGCAATTTCAATCAGGAGTTGTTCGCTTTTGAGTTGATCTTTGCCGACAAGCAGTCGAACTCTTCGGGCTTGCAGTTGGCCGATCTGATAGCCAGGCCTATGGGCATGTCCGTGCTCAAACCTGATCAGTCCAATCGCGCCGTGGAAGTCATCAAACGCAAGCTCGTGCAGGTCAATGGACACTCTGCGGGGTGGGGCTCAAAGGTGTTTCCGTGACCGCAAAAACAAAGGCCCCCGACAACCGCCGGAGGCCAATGCCGACCGAGAATCCCCAGTCCGTGAGCGAATTATTGCATAAAGAATAGGCATGAAAAAACCGCTCAGCAAACTCGAACGCGTCCCCCTGCGCGAAGCCTGGAAGCACGAAGCCAACGACTTCACACCCTGGCTCGCCGAAGAGGACAACCTCAACACGCTGGCCGATGCGCTGGGTTTAGCCGGCTTAGAGCTGGTGGCCACCGAGCACTGGGTGGGCGAGTTCAAGCTCGACATCTTGTGCACCAGCGGGGATGACCAGGTCATCATCGAAAACCAGCTGGAAAAGACCAACCACGCACACCTCGGCCAGCTGCTCACCTACGCGGCGGGCACCGGGGCCAAGAAGGTGATTTGGGTGGCTGAGTCGTTCCGGCCCGAGCATGTGGCGGCGCTGGAGTTTTTGAACCAGAACACCACCGATGAGCTGAGCTTTTTTGCGGTGGAGGTGGAGCTGTGGCGCATTGGCGATTCGCCCTTGGCACCCAAGTTTGAGGTGGTGGCCAAGCCCAACGATTGGGTCAAGTCAGGCCGCGAGCAAACCCGTGTGGCCGCCAACGCCACACCCGCCAAGCAGCGCCAGCTCAAACTGTGGACTGAGCTGGTGGCCAAGATGGCCACGGCTGCACCGCAGATCAAACCGCAAAAGCCAAGGCCTCAGCACTGGCTGAACAATTCCATTGGCCGTGCTGGTTTTGGCTTGAACCCTACGGCCAGCCATCGCGATAACCGCCTTGGCGTGGAGATTTACATCGACCACGCAGACTCCAAAAAGTTGTACCAAGCCCTTTTGTTGCAACGCACCAGCATCGAGCAGGCCCTGGGCTTTGAGCTGGACTGGCAAGAACTGCCCGACGCCCACGCTTGCCGCATTGCCACTTGGCGGCAAGACAGCCCGATTGAAGACGAAACCC
>CAMDJU010000292.1 GCA_945900695.1 Bordetella parapertussis
GTGAGCGTGCCAGGACCGGCAAAGTAATGCACCAACTGGGTACCGGCTTCCACGTCCACCAAGGTGGTGACGGGTTGGCCATCGCCCCTCGCACCAGGCAAGGACGCCACGGGCACCGAGTAGACCCGCCCGTTGGAGCCAAAGGCGATGAGTTGGTCCACGGTGCGGCACTCGAAGGTGTCGTACAACTCGTCACCGGCCTTGAAGGCAAAGCCCAGCGGGTCGTGGCCGTGTCCTGTGCGTGAGCGCACCCAGCCCTTGGCAGACAAGACCACAGTGACGGGTTCGTCAATCACCTTGACTTCGGCCACGGCTTTTTTCTCGGCTTGAATGAGGGTGCGGCGCGCATCGGCAAAGGTTTTGGCGTCGGCCTCAATCTCTTTGACCATCAAGCGGCGCAGCGAAGTGGCGCTGCCCAAAATGTCTTCCAAACGCCCTTGCTCTTCGCGCAACTCTTTGAGCTCTTGCTCGATCTTGATGGCTTCCAAGCGCGCCAATTGGCGCAAGCGGATGTCCAAAATATCGTCGGCTTGGCGCTCGGACAATTTAAAGCGCTCGATCAGCGCAGGCTTGGGCTCGTCGCTGTGGCGAATGATGCGGATGACCTCGTCGATGTTGAGCAACACCAACTGGCGACCTTCCAAAATATGGATGCGCGCCAGCACCTTGTCCAAACGAAATTGTGAGCGACGCTGCACCGTGGTTTGCCTGAAAGCAATCCACTCTTCCAGCATTTGGCGCAGGGTCTTGGGCACGGGGCGGCCGTCCAAACCCACCATGGTCAGGTTGATGGACGACGAGCTTTCCAAACTGGTATGGGCCAACAAAGTGGTGATGAGCTCTTGCTGCTCAATCGTGCGGGTATTGGGTTCGAACACCAAACGCACTGGCGCGTCTTTGCTCGACTCATCTCGCACACCGTCGAGCACCGCAAGAATAGTGGCTTTGAGCATGGTTTGCTCTGGGCTCAGCGCTTTTTTGCCGGTCTTGACCTTGGGGTTGGTCAGCTCTTCAATTTCTTCCAACACTTTTTGGCTGCTGACACCGGGGGGCAATTCGTTCACCACCAGCTGCCATTGACCCCGCGCCAGGTCCTCAATCACCCAACGCGCACGCACTTTGAGTGAGCCACGGCCGGTGGCGTAAGCGTCTGAAATATCGGCGTCGCTGCTGATGATTTGCCCGCCACCGGGGTAGTCGGGGCCGGGCAAAATTTGCAGCAACTCAGCGTGTGAGAGCTTGGGGTTTTTGATCAACGCGACACAGGCGTCTGCCACTTCGCGCAGGTTGTGGCTGGGGATTTCCGTCGCCATGCCCACCGCGATGCCGCTCGCACCATTGAGCAGTGCAAACGGCAAACGCGCAGGCAACTGCTTGGGCTCTTCTGTGGAGCCGTCATAGTTGGGCTGAAAGTCCACCGTGCCTTCGTCGATTTCATCGAGCAATAAGCTGGTGATGCGAGCGAGCCTTGCCTCGGTGTAGCGCATGGCCGCCGCGCCATCACCATCGCGCGAGCCAAAGTTGCCTTGGCCATCGATCAGCGGGTAACGCTGGGAGAAATCTTGCGCCATGCGCACCAGCGCGTCGTAGGCCGCGCTGTCGCCATGCGGGTGGTAGCGGCCCAGCACATCGCCCACCACACGGGCGCTTTTCACAGGCCGTGCGCCCACCGCATTGTTGGGGCCACCAAAGCCCAAGCCCATGCGCGACATCGAATACAAAATCCGCCGCTGCACCGGCTTTTGGCCGTCGCACACATCGGGCAAAGCCCGGCCCTTGACAACGCTCAAGGCGTATTCGAGGTAAGCGCGTTGGGCGTAATGCCCTAAGGCGATGCCGTCGTCGGACTCGGCATCAGAAAGATCGGGGGTCACTGCATCCGTCATGGTTATTGAACATCCATTTGTTTTTATTCATCTGAGGGTGGCCCTGAGAATGGGCGCTCTTATTTTCAAGGGTTCGGCATTGTATTGAGCAGCAGGTTTGCGGCTGGCAGTCCATCAGGCAGCCAATTTTTCGCACGCTCAAACCCCATTCGGCTCACACCCGGCGCCAGGGGATCGGTACCTTGCCCTTGGTCGATCACCGTGGCGCTGATCGCCCCCGTGTCTTGCATGATGGCACGCTGACCACGGGCCAAATAGGGGGAAGTCGCGCGTGCGGTTTTGATCTCGAGCACATGCAAAGCGTCCCCGCGATCCAGCAACAGGTCTGCCTCAGCGCCACCCGCCGTGCGCCAAAAAAACGGCATGCTGTTCGGATGCGCCAAGGCCTCTCGGCGCAACAGGTCTTCCATGACAAAAGTCTCCCAACTCGCACCGCGAATAGGGTGATGGTCCAAAGTGTCCAGCGAATCAATGTTCAGCAAATGGTGCAACAGCCCGGTATCGCGCAAATAGAGTTTGGGGGCTTTCACCAATCGTTTGCCCACATTGCGAAAGTAAGGCGTCAAGCGCCGCAACAAAAAACTGCGCTCCAGTATGTCCACACAGCGAGCGATGGTGGGCTGCGAATGGCCCAGGGCTGCGGCAAATTGACTCAAATTGGCCACGCCGCCTTGGGCATGGGCCAACATGGTGAGCAGTTTGCGCATCAGAATCGGGTCTGCGCTCATGCCCATGGCGGGCAAATCGCGCTCTACATATGTTCGCAAGTAGGCCTCCCACCAATCCCGAAAATGCCCACCCCGCGCTGGGGCCCCCAGCGCATCGGGAAAGCCCCCACACAACCACAACGGGCGATGGTCGGTGATGGGATGGTCGCCACTGTGGGCCTCCATGACCGTCAACGGTGGCAATTCCAAAATGCCCACCCGCCCCGCCAGACTCTCGGCCACTTTCTGCACCAGCGCAGGCTGCGCCGACCCCAGCAACACAAAGCGTCCCATGCGCTGTCGATCTGCGTCAATCGCTCCGCGCAAAGCATCAAAAAGTTCAGGCAGTCGCTGCGCTTCGTCCAACACCAAGCCTGGTGCTTCTTGCCGCGCATCCAGTGCAAAACGCGGGTCTTCGGCAAACAGCGCACGCGTGTTGGGGTCTTCCAAATCGATATAGCGGTGGTCGGCAAATGCCGAACGCGCCAGCGTGGTCTTGCCCACCTGGCGCGCGCCCAATATCAACACCGCCGGAAACTGGCGAGCCAAATACTGGAGTCGTTCTGAAGCAAGACGCACATACATATCGGGTAATTTTAAAGTATGTATTTAAATATGCATTGTATCCAAGCCTCTGGGCTGAGCACTCACAACCAGAACCAGATGCTCAGATGACCCGAGGCGGATAACTCTCGATTTTCTGCCTGTGCTGCCCCAACAAGCAGGCGTGGGAATCCCCATGTGCGACCATCCCTCAGGGGCTGTCACACATCAATCTCGATGCTGTCACCATGCAACTCCATCAGTTCACGCCGCGCTGCGGCCTCGCCCTTGCCCATCAACTGGGTGATCAGGCCTTCGGTTTGGGCAAAGTCCAACACGCCCAACTGCACTGGCAGCAAGCGGCGTGTGTCGGGGTTCAAGGTGGTGTCCCACA
>CAMDJU010000293.1 GCA_945900695.1 Bordetella parapertussis
AGCAGCCGCTTGGATAGGCACAAGCGTGAACTTCAAGCCGACAACTGGGGGGCTTATTTAGACAAACTCAAGCGCGCACCGGGTCTGGTGGAAATTGAAAATGTGATCGACTTGGTGTCGACAAACCACACTTATTTTTTCCGCGAACCTTCTCACTTTGAGCGACTCAGCCAAGACCTGCTTGGCGCTGTGATCAAAAGCCACCCCGCCAAAAAGTCGCTTTTGCAGTGCTGGTCGGTTGCCGCATCTTCGGGTGAAGAGGCTTTTAGTTTGGCCATCACTTTGGCCGAGTACGAGCGCCAATTTGGAGCAATCAACTGGCATGTGCATGCCACTGATATTTCGCGCCGCGTGTTGATAAAAGCCCACGCCAGTATTTACGACATCGATCAGTTGAATCTGCCCTCAGTCGACTTGCTGACACGCTACTTCAAAAAAGGCACGGGTGAGTACGAAGGGCTATGCAAAGTTAAGCGCTATTTGATTCAAAGAGTTAAGTTTGCCCATGCCAATGTGTTTCAACCCACACTGCCTGTGCCTGATTATTTAGATATTATTTTTTGCAGAAATGTGCTGATTTATTTCGATACACCATCGAGGCAACTGCTGATCACTCGACTTGAAAACATGCTTGAACCCGGTGGTCTTTTGCTGATCGGGCACACCGAAAACCTCTCCTCAGTGAGCCACAAACTGCAGCATTTAGGTGGTGGCATTTTTCGTCGCCCGCATTGACTAAACGCAAAGGACACCTATGAACAACAAAATCAGAGTGCTTATCGTCGACGACTCTGCCTTGGTGAGAAAAACCATCACCGATGTACTCAGTATGGACCCCGACATTGAGGTCGTAGGCACGGCCAACGATCCGCTGATTGCCATGGAAAAAATTCCACTCCTGCTGCCAGACGTGATGACCTTGGACATGGAGATGCCGCGCATGGACGGGCTCACCTATTTGCGTCAGTTGAAGGCCCAAGGATCGAGCATCAAGGTGGTCGTGATCAGTTCTCTCACACAGCAGGGATCGCAAATCGCTTTTGATGCCATGGAGGCTGGCGCGATAGAGGTGCTGGCCAAACCCGATGGGCAAATGTCGGTGGGCGCCTTGTCAGGCAAACTCGCTTTTCATGTGAAAGCCGCAGCCAATTCGCGCCGCAGGTTTTACCAGCCTCGAGCCCAAAGCACGCCAAGCCCTGCTTGTTCTGCTTTGACAACCCCGGGCTCGGTTGATCGCAGGCTGGTGGTGATAGGTGCTTCCACTGGCGGCGTAGAAGCCTTGCGCTATTTGTTGCCGCAACTCCCCGATGGCTTGCCCCCCATCTTGGTGGTGCAACATATTCCTGCCTTTTTTTCCAAAGCGGTCGCTCAGCGCTTCGATAGCTTGACGGCTTATCAGGTCAGAGAGGCTGTAGACGACGAGCCTTTAAGACCGGGCTTGTGTTTGATTGCGCCTGGCGATTACCACCTGATGGTGGTGATGAAAAACGGTGTTTACCGAACCCGACTGACCCAGTCACCTGCCCTGCACCATTGCCGCCCTGCTGTTGATTTATTGTTTCGTTCCGCCGCCGAGGTGGCAGGACCCCATGTGGTTGCCATCCTCCTAACCGGCATGGGCAGTGACGGCGCAATGGGCATGCAAACCATCGCTCGCGCGGGCGGAACCACACTGGCCGAACACGAAGACAGTTGTGTCGTCTATGGCATGCCAAGAGCTGCAATAGAGCTAGGCGCTGTCAAACATATTGTCCCCCTCGATCGCATGGCGGAAGCATTGCTGAAGTCGATCCAAGCACCAAGGAAGCCACATGACTGATATCACCCTTACCACTGCTGACGCAGGCACGGCCAAAGACCCTCTGCTGGAGATGCTGGGTCAAGCGCGTCTGTTGGTGGTTGACGACAGCAAACTCATGCGCATGGGCATCATTCGTGCCCTTCAACAACAAGGCGTGACGCGCATAGAACAAGCCGACAACGGACAAACAGCGCTGGAACGTTTGAAAAACGAGAGTTTCGATTTGATGCTGCTCGATGTGCAAATGCCGCACATGACAGGCATCGAGGTTTTAGCCAAGCTGCAAGCTGACCCCTTGCTCAAAGGCTTTCCGGTGATCGTGATTTCGGGTGGGGAAGATATTGAAGATGTTGTTAAATGCATAGAAATGGGCGCAGAGGACTACTTGCCCAAGCCATTCAGTCCGGTGTTGTTGCGGGCCAGGCTGACTTCTTCGATTGAAAAAAAACGCTTGCGCGATTTGGAAAAAATGCGTCTGGCGCAGTTGCAAACCCAGCATGAATTGCTGGCACAAGAGCAAGCCAAAACCGAGAGCGTACTGCTGAATATTTTGCCCAAGGTCATCTCGCAACGCTTGAAAAGTGGCGAGACCTTGATTGCCGATGCACACAACGATGTGACTGTTTTGTTTGCCGATTTGGTGGGCTTCACCACGCTCTCCAATGGCATCTCGGCTGAAAAACTGGTCAGCATGCTCAACGACATCATGTCGGCTTTTGATCTCATCGCCAACCAAGAAGGTGTGGAAAAAATCAAAACCATTGGCGACTGCTATATGCTGGCGTCTGGTATCCCCTTGGCTCGCCCCGACCACGCACAAGCGGTGGTTCGTACCGCCTTGGCCATGCTGGCTGCCTTGGAGTCATTTAATCAACAACAAGGTGCCCAATTGCAAATTCGGGTGGGCATTCACAGCGGGCCGGTGGTGGCTGGCGTCATCGGTGTGCATAAATACACCTACGATTTATGGGGAGGCACCGTCAACATCGCCAGCCGCATGGAGTCCACGGGTCTGCCTGGCCATATCCATGTATCAACTGCCACCGCTCAACTCATACGCGACGATTACACGCTTGAGAGCCGCGGCCCTGTCTCCATCAAGGGGATTGGCGAAGTAGAAACTTTTCTGATTGTTTAAAAAAACACGCCTTTCCCCTCTTGAAACCAGGGCCTTGCGCCCAATTTAAAGGGCTGAGTTAAATCAGCCCTTTATTTTTTTATGTCCCAACCCCAGCACCCCCCACCCTCCAACACCACGACCAATCTCGAGCCTGCCATGGAAGCCACCCCCCAACCCGAGCAAGCCCCTTTGATGGAAGATCCTTTGGCAGTTGCCCAAGCAGAAGTCGCCAAGCTGACCTCTGTCACCGCCGACTTGGCCGACCAGTTTTTGCGCGCCAAGGCCGAAGTGGAAAACGCCCGCCGACGTGCCGATGAGGAAATTTCCAAAGCACGCAAATTCGCGGTGGAAGCCTTTGCCGAAAGCCTGCTGCCGGTAGCCGACAGCCTGTCGGCTGGTTTGGCCATTGCTGACGCCTCCGCCGAACAACTGCGCGAGGGCTCTGAGGCCACGCTGCGCCAACTCAAAAGCGCCTTGGAACGCCATAAAGTGATTGAAATCAACCCCGAATCGGGCACCAAATTTGATCCGCACCAGCACCAAGCCATTTCAGTCGTGCCTGCCGAGCAAGAGGCCAACACAGT
>CAMDJU010000294.1 GCA_945900695.1 Bordetella parapertussis
CCAAAAGCCTGTTGGACAACGTGATCCTGCCGCCGGGCTACCAGTACAGCGTTTTGCACGCCACTGGGGACGCCATGGACACCAGCACGCCAGCCTACTCCAACAATGGTCTTGAAAAAGACGATTGGTCACGCCGCATTGGGGATCACCACGATGGCATGGACATTTTTTACATCGATGACCAGGGCAAATACTCCGACAAAGAAACCACCCGCGCAGTTTTGTGTGTCAACCACGAAAGCTCTGCGGACGCCCACTTTTTGCACCCCAACGGGCAAACCTCACAAGGGGTGAGCGGTAAGAAGTTTTCGCAATTTGGCCAATGGGATCTGGGCAACCGGCCCGAACTCGAAGTGCTCAAAGAGATGAATTTGCACGGCGTGTCTGTGGTCGAGATCAACAAAACACCCGCAGGTTGGCGCATCAACATGGGCTCTGCATTGAACCGCCGCATCACCCCGCAAACACCGATGCGCATCAGCGGCCCACGGGCATCGATCGAAGACATCCGGCAAAAAATGGTCACCCGCTGGGACACCTCCGGCTCCATGAGCCGGGGCACCCTGAACAACTGCGGACACGGCAAAACCCCCTGGGGCACTTACTTGGGCTGCGAAGAAAACTGGGCTTACTATTTTCAAAGCACCGCTGGCGCGAATTTGTCCGACAACGAGGCCGCATCCCGCAAGCGTTACGGCCTGCCCGCTGCGCCTGTGGCGGCCAACGTGAAAAAAGCCACCGGCCAAGGTTGGCACACCGTGTCCAGCACCGATAACCGTTTCGCCCGCTGGAACCTGGCGGCCATGGGTGCGAATGCCGAGAAAGACTTTCGCCACGAGGCCAATACCTTTGGCTTCAACGTTGAAATTGATCCGCTCAACCCCAATGCCACACCCGCCAAACGCACGGCCATGGGCCGCTTTGCGCATGAAGCCGCTGTTTGCGGCCTGCCGGTCGCGGGCGAACCCCTGGCTTTTTACATGGGCTGCGACTCGCGCAATGAATACATTTACAAATTTGTCAGCACCGCGCTGTGGGACCCAAAGGACGTGGGCGCTGGCTTGGTCGCCGGCGACAAGTATTTGAGTGAGGGGCGTTTGTATGTCGCCAAATTCAACGCCAATGGCACGGGTGAGTGGCTGGAGCTCAGCATGGCAAACCCCCGCATTGCCAAACATGCGGCGTTTAAATTCACATCGCCAGCAGACATTTTTGTGAACACACGCCATGCGGCCGATGCCGTGGGCGCCACCCCCATGGACCGGCCCGAGTGGGGTGCCGTCAATCCCCGCAATGGCGAGGTTTATTTCTGCTTGACCAACAACAACGCCGCCAACCGCACCCCCACCAAAGTGGATGCTGCCAACCCGCGTGCTTACATGGACTTGGACGGCAAGAAAAGTGCTGGCAACCCGAATGGCCACATCATCCGTTTCAAAGAAATCGACAAGCGCTCTACCGCGCTGGGCTTTGCCTGGGACATCTTTTTGTTGGGTGCCGAAGAGGATTCAGGCGACGCCAACTTGTCTGGGCTGACGGCGAGCAATTCTTTTTCTTCCCCCGACGGTTTGTGGTTCAGCCAGACCACGGGCATTTGCTGGATTCAAACCGATGATGGCGCTTTCACCGATGAGACCAATTGCATGATGCTCGCAGCCATCCCCGGGCACGTGGGCGATGGCGGCAAAGTCACAGCCAAAAACAAAATGATCATCAACGGCACGGAGCAAACCGGCACCCAAGAGACCTTCATTTCGGCAGCCCTGGGAGAGGCCAAGCTCAAGCGCTTTTTGGTCGCGCCCAAAGGGGCCGAGGTCACTGGCATCACCGAGGCCGATGGTGGGCGCACCTTGTTTGTCAATATCCAACATCCGGGCGAGTTGTCTGCGCCGCTGTCTACAGGCAAGCCGCTAGAGAGCCTGTGGCCCGGCAATCAAGGCGCGGGGCCCCAGGGTCGCCCGCGCTCGGCCACCATCGTCATCACCCGCCAAGACGGGGGCGTGATCGGTCTTTGATCGCTGGGGTGAGCCCTGGCCAGCCGGGGCATCAGTCCCTGGCTTCTCTTTGCTCAAGCAGCGCCGCAACGGCTTGGCGTTCAGGAGTCGGGCTTGATGTTGGCCGCGCGAATCACCCGTGCCCATTTGGCCGCTTCGCTCTTCATGAACTCGCCAAATTCTTCGGGCGAGTTGGCTGCCGGGTCAATGCCTTGGGACACCAGTTTTTCCTTGATGTCAGGCATCTCTAGCACCTTGGTGATTTCGCGGTTCAAGCGCAGAATCGCTTCGCGTGGCGTGCCAGCAGGCACCACCATGCCATACCAATTGACGGCCTCCAAGCCAGATGCAAACTCACTGGTCGAGGGAACATCGGGCAAGATGGCCAAGCGCTTGGGGCCGGTGGTGGCCAAGGCGCGCAAGCGGCCGGTCTTGATGTGCTGCAAACCAATGGCCACCGTGTCGTAACCGAGCTGAACCTGGCCCCCGATCAAGTCATTCATGCCCGGCGCACTGCCTTTGTAGGCGATGTGCACGGTTTGAATGCCCGCCACATTGTTGAGCAACTCACCGGTCAAATGGGGCAGGCCGCCGTTGCCACTGGAGTAAAAATTGACTTTGCCCGGATTGGCTTTGGCATAGGCCACCAACTCCGATAAGTTTTTGGCCGGCACACTGGGGTGGGCATAGACCAAGAAAGGCAAAGAGGCCACCAACATCAAAGGTGTGAAATCCTTGTCCATGCTGAAGGGCAAATTGGGCATGAAGGCTGGGTTGATGCTGATGTTGCCGGTGGTGCCAAAAAAGATGGTGTGCCCATCGGCGGGGGCCTTGGCCACCAAGTTGGTCCCCAGCACACCGGCCACACCGGGTTTGTTATCGATGATGACCGGTTGCCCCAGGGCCTCCGATAATTTCGGCGCGATGGTGCGGGCCACGATATCAATGCCGCCCCCTGGCGGGAAGCCAATCACGATGCGCACCGGCTTGGAGGGGAAAGGCTGCGCCCGGACTGAAGCGAGGGGCATGGTCAGGCCCATGGCCACCATCAGGCTGGACAACAAGAAACGGCGAGACTTGAAAAAAGACATGGCGATGATCCTGATCAATAAGATGCGTTGACAGTAAATTCCAAATGCTGGGATAATTTTACAAATTAAACCACACCAAGGCAGGCCGCTCATGCGCACCAATATCCATGTTTACGCGGGTACCGCCGGCCATTCGGCCTGGTTCAGCGAAGACGCGGGTCAAACTTGGGTGCACCCCAACAGCCACAGCGGAATGTACCTGGAGGCCCGGGTTTGGTGCTTTAGCAGCCACCCCGCCATGCCAGAACATGTGTTTGCCGGTACCGATATGGGCATCTACCGCTGGGATGAAGCCCCTGCACGCTGGGTGGCCTTGCCCTCACCCATGGCCGATGTCTGGGCCTTGGCACAAGACCCCAGCGACGCGCGGGTGTTGATCGCAGGCACGCGCCCCGC
>CAMDJU010000295.1 GCA_945900695.1 Bordetella parapertussis
ACTTTTTTGGGCCCGCGTTTTTGCTTCCACAGGTCTTCGCCCTTGGCCTCGAACAATTCGGCAGGGTTACCGTCTTGCAACATGGCCCGGTATTCGTCGATGCCTTGGCTGGCGGTTTTTTGGGCCAGCACCGGGGCTGCCCCCAAAGCCATGGCCAAGGCCACGGGAATCATTGCTTGTCGCATGCGCACCTCTAAGTGTGGAAGATCAGCTGATGGTGGCTTCGTCGGTGCGGGTGGCACCCCGGTTGTCCACCCATTTGATGGACACCTTTTCGCCGGCCTTGGCGCCCTTGACGCTGAACTGCAGGTAAGGGTTTTTGGACACAGCCGGGCCCCATTCAGCGGTCATGACGACCTTGCCGTTGTGGCTGGCGGTGATTTCCTGGATGAACCAAGCGGGAACGATTTTGCCAGCCGCGTCTTTGCGCTGACCTGACTCCATTTCGTGGCTCATGAGGACGCGAACAGTGGCTTTGTCGCCGCTGGCTTGGGCGCGAATGCGCATGGGATCTGCCATGATTTCTCTCCTATAGATGTGTGGTGACGGTCTCAGTGGCGGGGCTTAGCCGCCGCAGCCGCCCAGGGTGACCTTGACTTCTTTCTTGGCGAACAAAGCGCGGCCGTCGTTCATGATGGCCACCGCATAGACGTCTGAGGATTGGCCCATTTTGGAGCGGGTGGCGAAGTTGGCGTCAACCGCATCGGTGACGTTGAACACGGCCACCAGCACCGAGGGGTTCTTCTCGACCAAGATGAGCAGGTGCTTGACCCCGCTCATGCCGGTGCTCACACCCAAGGGCACGACAGCGCCGTTTTCGGCGATGTCAGGTGCGGTCAGGGTGACGTCTTTGCTTTCGCTGATGTTGGCACCGCCAGAAGCCTTGACGGCCTCTTGAACGGTTTTGGCTTCAAACGCAGCCTTGTTGGGTGCGGCTTGGGCTGCAGTGGGCAGCCAGCCGGCGGCGCTCAGCAAGCTGGCCACGACCGCCGAATGTTGGATCGCTTGGCGACGATTTTGCATGGGGAATCTCCTAAACATGTTTGCCCTCTATTAGAACCTCAAAAGGTCTGCCCCAGAGAGTAGGGGGTTTCAACGCGGTGCGCCCCGCGCCAGCCAGGCGGCAATGGCTTGGGCGTCGGCCAGCGGCAGGTTTTGCGCGGGCATGGGGATGGGGCCCCAAACGCCCGAGCCGCCGTTTTTGATTTTTTGCGCCAAGATGTCGGCTTGATCGGGGTATTTTTTGGCCACATCGGTCAAGCCTGGCCCCACGATCTTGCGCTCGACACCGTGGCATGCGGTGCAATTGTGTTTGCCCAACAAGGCCAGCACGGCCT
The DNA here is from genome assembly GCA_945900695.1 of Bordetella parapertussis. Taxonomy (GTDB): domain Bacteria; phylum Pseudomonadota; class Gammaproteobacteria; order Burkholderiales; family Burkholderiaceae_C; genus Limnohabitans; species Limnohabitans parapertussis_A. Next base: position 1,338 of record CAMDJU010000295.1, read on the forward strand.
TGGTATTGCCCATGGCGCCGGTGCTGGCACCCGCTACTGCACCCGCGACCGTGCCGGCGGCGCTGGTCGCCGGGCTGGCATCGGCCACCAAGGTGTTGGCACCCCGCTGGGGCCCAACCAAACGGTTTTGGTCGCGCAAATTGCCGTGGGCATTGCGCGCAAAGTCGGGCAACAAAGAGGCCACCTGCGGGTCGGTGGCGCAGTTGGTCATGCAAGCGGTGTTGGCGGTGTCGGGTCGGGTGGTTTTAGCGCCCCACTCCCGCCCAGGCCACAGGGCATGGTCGGTTTGCATGCCCAAGCGGTTGGGCATGCGCTGTTGCACCTGAGCGATGTTTTGGTCCGACAGCACGAAGTTGTCGGGCACCACCTCGGACAGGTTGAGCATGAAGGCCACCACCGCATACACCTCGTTGGCTTGGAGCGACTTGGGCGTGTTCCAGGGCATGGCACGGTTGATGTAGTCCCACAGCGTGGACAAGGTGGACAGCTTCATCATGGTGGTGCGGCTGGGGTAGTCGTCGCGGGCCAAATTGGCCACCCGACCCCGCGCCACATCTTTCGCGGTGACGCCGCCAATCACCGGGTTGAACACCTCGTTGGACTCGCCAAACACCCCATGGCACGAGGCGCACTTGGCCTCCCACACGTCCTGACCTTGGGCCACCGAACCCGAACCTTTGGGCAAGCCTTTGAAATCGGCGCGCACATCAATGTCCCACGCGGCGATTTCGCGCGCCGTGGCCGTGCGGCCCAAGCCGGGGTAAGTCGATGCGGCGCTTTGCGCCCAGGCGTTCACAGGCAAGTACAGCGCGCAAAGCAGCGCAGCGGCCGATGCTTTAAGCCACTTGGACATTTTTCACCTCGCCACTTTCTTGCACCAACCACGATTGGATGGCGTTGTTGTGATAGATGGATCGGCTGCCGCGCACTTTTCTGAGCTGGGCATAGGTGGGCTGGACAAATCCGGTCTCGTCCATTGCACGGCTTTGGATGATGGCGGGCTGGCCACTCCAGACCCAGTCGATGTTGAAGCGCGTCAAGGCTTTGGACAGCACCGGGGTTTGCAGCCGCGCGGTGCGCCAGTTTCGACCGCCGTCCACCGACACATCCACCCGCTTGACTTTGCCCCGTCCCGACCACGCCAAACCAGAGATGTTGTAGAAGCCTTTGTCCAGCAAAACCTGCCCGCCCGAGGGCGTGGTGACCACGCTCTTGCATTCTTGGATGCTGGTGTATTGGCGGTGCATGCCGTTGGGCATCAGGTCCATGTAGTGAATGGCCTCGTCCTTGGTGGCATAGGGCTGGTCGCCCACCTCCACCCGGCGCAGGTATTTGATCCAGCTCACGCCTTGCACACCCGGCACCACCAAGCGCAAGGGGTAGCCGTTTTCTGGGCGCAGCATTTCGCCGTTTTGGCCGTAGACCACCAGCACCTCGCCCGAGGTGATGAGCGACATCGGGATGGTGCGCGTCATCGACGAACCTTCGCCGCCTTCGGCCAGCACAAAGCGGCCTGACTTCAAATCGGCTCCGGCCATTTCGAGCAAGGTGATCAGGGGCACGCCGGTGAATTCGCTGCAAGAGATCATTCCGTGGGTGTACTGCACCGTGGGCACGGCCACCTGGGCCCATTCCACCGCCGTGTTGGCGCCGCACTCGATGAAGTGAAAACGCGACACCGAGGGCAGGCGCATGATTTCATCCACCGTGAAGACCATGGGTTTTTTCACCAAGCCATTGACCATGAAGCGGTGCTTGGACGGGTCGATGTCCCACCAGCCTTGGTGATGCCGCTCGAAATGCAAGCCACTGGGGGTGACGATGCCAAACAAAGACTGCAAAGGCGCGAATGACACCGAGGCTTGGGTGGTTTGTGTCAGGCCCGGGCTTTGGCGGCGCTGCACATTGGTCTCGAACCGCGAAGGTTTGCCATAGCCATCGGTGGCCACACCCAGGCCCAGGCCCTTGGCGTGCTCAGGCAGGATCAAGATGTTGGGGTCGCCGCCATCGCTGGCCACTGGGTTGGTGTGGGCCCATGCAGCACCGCCCGTGGCCGCCACGGCGGCGGCAAATGCTTTCTCGATGAAACCGCGCCGGCCTTGGCGCAGTTCGCTGCGGGCGGTTTGCAAACCTTGGG
>CAMDJU010000296.1 GCA_945900695.1 Bordetella parapertussis
CTTGGGGCGGTGGCCCATGCGCGAGCCCGCACCGGCGGCCAACACCACGGCCAAGCCCATGGGCGCTGGGGTGGGATTGTTTGGGGCTGGTGTCATGGTTGCTGGCTGGGGCTGGGTGTGCCCCGCAGGGGGCCAGGGGAGGGTGAGCAGCGGCATTATTGACCAGCCATGGACAGAAATTTTTGCCTTGCTGGGTCAGACAGGGGCCCGCTTGAGCGAAGATAGGGGTTTGTCATTGACCTAAGCCCCACCATGACCTCTACCAACCAGCCTCAGCCCTTGCATTGGGAAAAGGGCGATACCAGTCGCATCCCTTTTGCCGCCTACACCCAGGCCGCCTTGCACCAGGTGGAGATGGAGCGATTTTTTTACCAAAAGCATTGGTGTTATGTGGGCTTGGAAGTCGAGGTGCCCGAGGTGGGTGACTTCAAACGCACGGCCGTGGGCGAGCGATCGGTCATCATGGTGCGCGATGCCCAGGGCGAGGTGAAGGTGTTTGAAAACGTCTGCGCCCACCGGGGCATGCAATTCATGCGCGAGCGCCATGGCAATCGCAAAGAATTTGTCTGCCCCTACCACCAGTGGAGTTACAACTTGGAAGGCCAATTGCAAGGGGTGCCCTTCCGGCGCGGTGTGCGCCAAGGCGGCAAGGTCAACGGCGGCATGCCAGCCGACTTCAAAACCGAAGAGCATTCATTGACCCCGCTCAAAGTGGCCGTGCGAGGTGGTGTGGTGTTTGCCTCGTTTGACCACGACGTGGAGTCCCTGGAGGACTTCATGGGGCCCACCATCTTGCATTACTTTGACCGCTTGTTTGATGGCCGAAAACTCACCTTGCTGGGTTACAACCGCCAGCGCATTCCCGGCAACTGGAAGCTGATGCTGGAAAACATCAAAGACCCGTACCACCCTGGTTTGCTCCACTCTTGGTTCGTCACCTTTGGTCTGTGGCGCGCCGATAACAAATCCGAACTGAAAATGGATGTCCACCACCGCCACGGTGCCATGGTCTCCACGCGGGGTGCGATGGGAAAAGCCGATCAGGTGACCCAGGTCTCGAGCTTCAAAGAAGACATGAAATTAAACGATGACCGATTTTTGGACATCGTGCCCGAGGCTTGGTGGAATGGTCCCTCGGCGGCGATGGTCACCTTGTTTCCCAGTGTGATTTTTCAGCAGCAGGTCAACAGTGTGTCCACCCGCCACATCCAACCCGACGGCCAGGGTGCCTTTGATTTTGTGTGGACGCATTTTGGTTTTGCCGAGGACACCCCTGAGATGACGCGCCGCCGCCTGCGCCAATCCAATTTGTTTGGTCCGGCCGGTTTTGTCTCGGCCGACGATGGCGAGGTGATCGAGTTGTCGCAAATGGGCTTTGCGCAAAAACCCGATCACCGGGCCTTGGCCGAGTTGGGCGGGCGCGACGTGGCCGACGCCGACCACATGGTGACCGAATCCCTGATCCGGGGCATGTACGAATACTGGCGCAAGGTGATGCAAGCATGAAGATCGATTTGGACTTGTTTTTTCAATTGCAAGCGCTGTACACCGACTACGCCTTGGCGGTGGACTCGGGCCACTGGGACGCTTGGCCAGAATTTTTCACCGACGAGTGCGAATACAAACTGCAACCGCGTGAGAACCATGAACGCGGATTTCCCTTGTCCACGCTCTCTTTTGAAAGCAAGGGCATGCTGATGGACCGCGCTTATGCCATCCGCGAAACCCTGTTCCACGACCCTTATTACCAACGCCATGTGGTGGGCACACCCGTGGTGCGCGAGGTGCGCGATGGGGTCATCCACAGCGAGGCCAACTACGCGGTGTTTCGCACCAAGTTCAACAAAGACAGCACGGTGTTCAATGTGGGTCGCTACATCGACGAGGTGGTGCAAACCCCGCAGGGCTTGAAGTTTGCCAAACGCTGGTGCATTTACGACTCCGAGATGATCCCCAACTCCATCATTTACCCGATTTGAGGTTTGCATGACGACAGCTTGGACGGCCGTGGCCGCAGAGACCGATTTGTTTGAAGGCGCTGGCATTGGCGTGCAAGTGCAAGGGCGCAGCATTGCTTTGTTCAGCATCGAAGGCCAAGCCTACGCCACCGATAACTATTGCACCCATGGCAATGCCTTGCTGTGCGATGGTTTCATCGAAGGCCACGAGGTGGAATGCCCGTTTCACCAGGGCCGCTTTGATGTGCGAACGGGTGCGCCCACTTGTGCGCCGGTGACCGAGGCAATCAAAACCTACCCCATCAAAATCGACGGCGGTCAGGTTTGGTTGCAGTTGTGATGGACCTGTCTCGGGCCTGAGGGCTTTGGCCGCACGGCGCCCACAGGCCTGATAAAACGCCGCCCTTTATTTGGGGCGGTACATCTTGAACAACTGCTCAGGGCCGATGCCAAAGTAGTCGCCCGGTCCGCCACCGCGGGTGATGTGTTGGGCATTGGCGGTGTCGTACACACCGTCTTTGAGCATGCGCCGCTCGATGTGCACACCCACCACCTCGCCCAGCACCAACCAGGTGGGCACATCGGCACCGGCGGCTGATTTGAGTTGCACGATTTGCGTCACCTTGCACTCAAAAGCCACGGGGCTTTCGGCCACCCGGGGCACGTTCACGATGCGCGATGCCACGGGCGTCAAGTGGGCCAACTCAAACTCATTCACATCTGGTGGCACGGCCGCACAGGTTTGGTTCATGGCTTCGGCCAAAGGCATGGTCACCAGGTTCCACACAAACTCTCCCGTTTCTTCCACGTTGTTGAGCGAGTCTTTGCGCGAAATGCTGGAAAAACCCACGATGGGTGGGATGTAATTGAAAGCATTGAAAAAGCTGTAGGGGGCCAAATTCAAAACGCCGCTGGCGCTGCGGGTGGAGACCCAACCAATCGGGCGCGGGGCCACGATGGAATTGAACGGGTCATGGGGCAGGCCGTGCCCTTGTGCGGGTTCGTAAAAATGAATGTCGCTGGACATGGTGGGTTTGGTGTGACAAGAAAAATGAAACCGCGTGAAACGCAGCGGAATGGTCGCTCAGGTGTGCTGGGCCTTTTGCGGCCCCGATTTAACCATGGGCGGGCAACATGCCTTTGCGCACGATGAAGTCCACCACCTCAGTCACACCGGTGAGGGTTTTCAAGTTGGTCATTACAAAGGGCCTGAGCCCTTGGGCCTGGGTGCGCATGCGCACCGTGTCGGCCTCCATCACCGCCAGATCGGCGCCCACGTGTGGGGCCAAATCGGTTTTGTTGATGACAAACAAATCGCTCTTGGTGATGCCCGGCCCGCCTTTGCGGGGGATTTTTTCACCCGCAGCCACATCGATCACATAAATCGTCAGGTCGCTGAGTTCGGGGCTGAAGGTGGCGGCCAAGTTGTCACCACCGCTTTCGATGAACACCACATCGGCGTTGGGGAACTTCTCCAGCATGCGGTCGATGGCCTCCAAATTGATGG
>CAMDJU010000297.1 GCA_945900695.1 Bordetella parapertussis
GATGTCGATGCGTTTGGGTGAGGTCACGGCAATGGCCTTGACCCGGTCGCCTTGCACAAAGGGCAGGGCGGCGGCGTAGTCCAGGAACATGAAGCTCAGTTGGCCACCCATCAGGTCGGTCACGGCCAAGGGGCTGCTTTTGTAGGGCACGCCCACGCTGGTCAGGTTCAGGCGCTTGAGAAACACGGCGCCGGCAATTTGGCTCACCGATGCCCCCCAGCCATAGGCCGCCTTGTCGGAGTTGGCTTTGATCCAGGCGGCCAGCTCGTTGACGTTGCGCACCGGCATGTCTTTGCGCACGATCAGCACATAGGGCGCGGTCAGCACCATGGCGATGGGCTTGAAGTCTTTCACCGGGTCGTAGGGCAGTTTTTTGAACAGCACCGGGTTGATGGCGTGCGTGGTGTTGGAGGTGAATAGCAGGGTCCTGCCGTCGGCCGGTGCGCGGGCCACAAACTCGGCGGCCAAAAAGCCATTGGCGCCGGGGCGGTTGTCGATGACGGCGGTTTGGTTCAGCTCGCGGCCCACCTCTTCAAAGAGTGGGCGCGCCACGTTGTCGGTGCCGCTGCCGGGGCCAAAGGGCAAAACCACGCGGATGGTGCCGCTGTCTTGGGCGCTTGCGCCTGTGGCGGCCAGGGCCAAACTGCACACAGCCAGCCAGCGAGAAAAAATCTTCATAGGGGTCTCCTTGTGGGGCGGTGGGGCTTGCCAGAGGCGTCCATCTACCGTTGTCAAGCCACTTTAGCGCCTGCCCCGCCAAAAGACCATGCGGGTTTAAGCCAATGCCAGCCAGCGCAAAGCGTTGTCTTGGCGCAGGGCTTGGCGGTGTTGGGCGCTCAGTTGCAAGCGCTCGACCCGCTGGGCGGGGTCGCGGTCCATGATGACAAACGGGTCGTCGGTGCCCACCATCACTTGGCCCACACCATAGGTGTAAATCAAGTGGTGGATACTGGCCTCGTCGTAGACCAGGTCGTCCACAAACATCTGCCGAGCCACGGCGCGGGGTGAGTGCTTCAAGGCGTTTTGGATCGGGGGCATGCAAGTCCATGCATGTTCCAGGCGGGCCACCAACACCGGCAGCGAGCCGCCACCATGGCTGAAGGCGATGCGCAAGCCTGGCAGGGCCGCCAGCCGGCCGGAGGTGATCATGGACGCAGCGGACAAACCAATTTCGCCCGGGAAGGCCAGGGCTTGCTCCAAAGCAGGCGGGCCGACCAAGCGGTCCATGCCCGCTGGGCGCAGTGCGTGGACAAAAATCGCCGCGCCAAGGCTTTGCGCGGCCTCAAAAAATGCTGCGAAGTCGGGGTGGCCAATGGGCTTTCCGTTGATGTTGCTGCCAATCTCCACGCCAGCCATACCCAACTCACCCACCACGCGCTCCAGCTCTTGGATGGCCATGTCCATGTCTTGCAGCGGTACCGCACCCAAGCCGATGAATTGATCAGGCTGCCCGCCCACTTGTGCGGCCAAGGTGTCGTTGAGGTAGCGAATCAAGGACCGGCCGTCCTCAGGCTCGAGCCAGTACGACAGCAGCTCGGGCATGGGCGATACCACTTGGCGGGTGACACCCGTTTGAACCATGTTGCGCGCACGCTCGTCAAAGTCAAAGCAGCTGGTGGGGATGGTGCGGTAGACCTTGTCTTGGATCATCACATGGCGCTGGCAGCTGGACTCGGCCGGTGCGATGGATGGCCAGGCCACGCCCTTGCGCCCACCCACATAGGCGGGAAACGAGGCGGGTACCCAGTGGGTGTGGGTGTCGATCAGACCGCAGTCGCAAACGGGTTGGAGGGTTTTGGGCATGGCATTAAACAGGGTGATAAACGGCAAACACTTTGTTCGAGTTGAAGATGTGGGTTTCGACAAACTCGCTCCAGTGGAGTTTTGCGCCCAGGGCGTTCATGGCACCCATCAGGGGCGACCAGTTCAATATTTCTTGTTGGCCCGCATGCTCAAACTGTGCGGTGCTGCGGCCATGCCAATAGGCGAAGTCGCCATCGACCAAGGCTTGGTACAGGGCGCGGTCGCTCACGGTGTCGGGGCGCAAGCGGTGTGTGTGGTCGCACAAAAAAGCGTGCGACCAACTCGATGAGGCCATCACCGCCACGCGCCATGGCGAGTCGCGCAAGATGCGCGCAGTGGCGTCGCCCAAGTCCATGCAGCGCTTGGGTGAGGGCGAGGGCGGGTCAAAGTCCAGTGGGTCGTTGATGTTGGTCAAAAACCCGCGTGCGGAAATGACTTTGCGGCCATAGCAGTTGATGGGTACGGTCAAGGTGGGGTAGTCCCAGCCTTTGCGGTCGTAGTCCAAGTAAAGAATGGCATTGGTGAAGGCGTGGGCCAAGCTGGCGTGGTGCAGGGGTTTGTAGGCATAGGCCACATCAAAGCCAGCCTCGATCAAGCCGGTGGTCAGGTGCTTGCCCACATCGCGGCGTCCGCGCAAGCGGTAATGCACATCGGGGCCTTCGCCCCAGGCATTGGGTTTGCCGCCGTCCATCATGGACGAGCCTTGCGCATGGCGCCAGGGGTAGACATCCACGTCGCCATAAGCGCAAATGGTGAAGGGCGGGATGATGTCTTCTTTGAAGTTTTCGTATTGGTCGTCTCCCCAGATCAACACCAAGTCGGGGTTGAAGCGGTCGAGCTCTTCGCGCACGCGCCGGAATTGCGCGACCATGGCCGCCCGGTGCTGACCTGCGGCGGCGGTGCCCATGTCGTTGGCCCACTCGGCGCGCATCACATCTGGCCAGTTGGCGGGGTCTTTTGCGCTGTCAGGGATGCCCGGGTCTTTGAGCGTGGTGCGCAAGATGCCCGACATCATGGCGTCGGGGGTGGACAAGGGCGGGTAGTGCGACAAGCCCAAGCCCAGTATTTCTGCCATGTTGATGAACTCCGTGAAAGGTCTGCTGAAGGCGGTCATCGCGATGATTGCCGCGTGGCGCTTGCGCTGGCCAAAAAGGGCTGATGCAGCCCTGGCCTTGGCGACTGGGGTCGTTCGCTCGCCAAATTGTGACCGATGTGGGTGGGGCACTTGTCCTTGGAACACCCAGGCCACTGGGCATGACTAAAATTGCCAGCGCTCCCCATCCCAGGCCGCAGTTAAAACCCAGGCCCATTCAACCCCCCCCACCTGATAAGGCAGCCTCATGACCCCTGACCTGTTGCTCGACACCCAATCGCTGATGAACACCCGCGCCGACGCGCCCCAGCCCAACCGGCGCTTGGCTTTGCAAACCGCGCTGGGCGTGGGTTATGCCGCTGCGGCCATGCCTTTGATGGCCCAAACCGCCATCAAAACCCCAACCGATGGTTTGGTCGCCGGTGAGGTCACCATTGATGTCAACGGTTTCAAAATGCCCGCCTACCGCAGCGCGCCCGCTGGCAAAACCGGTTTGCCCGTGGTTTTGGTGATTTCTGAAATTTTTGGTGTGCACGAATACATTGCCGACGTCACCCGCCGTTTG
>CAMDJU010000298.1 GCA_945900695.1 Bordetella parapertussis
ATGGGCGCAGGAATACCGCCCAAAGCCTGAATACGTTCTTTTACGGCGGTCGTTGCCAAGGCGGCATTGATTTCTCGGTTCAAGCGTTGAACCACCTCGACCGGTGTGCCCGCCGGGGCGTAAAAACCAAACCAAGAGTCGGCGTCAAAGCCTTTCAATCCCAACTCGTCCAAAGTGGGCACGTCGGGGAACAAGGGCGAGCGCTTGGGGCTGCCCACGGCCAGCATTTTGAGTTTGCCCGAGCGCACATGTTGCAGGCCAATACCGGGGTCAAACATGAAATCGATTTGACCAGCGAGCAAATCTTGCATGGCGGGCGCCGCGCCACGGTAGGGCACATGCACGGCAAAGGTGTTCGATTGCGCCTTCATCATCTCTGCGGCCAAATGCGGGGAGCTGCCATTGCCTGGCGAGCCAAAGCTCAGTTTGCCGGGGTTGGCTTTGATGAAGTCCAAAAAGGTTTTGAAATCGTTGATTTGCAAGCTGGGCCGCACCTCCAAAAACACCAAGACGCGGGCCGCAGCAGCCACCGGCACCAGATCTTTCATCGGGTCAAACGGCATCTTGTTGTACAAGTGCGGGTTGATCGACACCATGCCACCCGAGCTCATCAACAAGGTGTGGCCATCGGCCGCACTTTTGGCCACCGCCTCACCGCCAATGTTGCCGTTGGCCCCGCCGCGGTTTTCCACCACCACAGTTTGCCCCAAGGCCTCACCCAGCGGTTGGGCCACCGCACGGGCAATTTGGTCGGCAGCGCCACCCGGTGGGAAATTGACAATCACACGGATGGGTTTTTGCGGCCAACTTTGGGCCTGCGCCAGACCCACGACGGTCAAACCACCCATACACATGGCTGTGAGCACGAGGCGGCGCACGCGTTGAGAAAAAACAAACAGCGTCATGAAAAATCTCCTGAAAGGGAATATTTAATTGGCATCAGCCCAGGGCGGGTGGCGGTGCAGCGTTCAGCGCGGCGCCGACGCGCCAGGTTTGCGCATGAACCGAATGGGCTGCTCGGCAACGGGCCGTGCCGGGGCACCATGGGTGCGCAAGGTCAGGTCCAAGGCCTTGCCCGCATCGTCTTGCAAAGCGGCCGCGCGCGCCTGGGCCACGGCCAGGGCCGCGGCTTGCGGGTCGGGCAACGCCGCCAAATGGCCCACCAGGTGCTGCAAATGCAACTTGCCACGCTCGTTGGTCGCGCCATAGCCTTTGATCAATTGGCCACACTGTGACAATTCATGGCCCAAGCCCCATGTTCGCGCCAGGCCTTGCACCACCGCTTGCAACCAGCCCTCAATGGCCAATTGCTCATGGGCAAAGCGCTGGCCATACACCCGCCATCCTTTGAGGCTGGCCAGGCCGCGCAGGGCCAACATGCCGCCCACCGAGTGGGTGCCAATCTTCAAGGGCAAGGCCCAGGGTTCGCGACCGCGCAACACACGGGCACGGTCCCAAGCTGTCAAACGGTCGGCCCAGGCGCTGGGCAACAAAGCGGCAAACTCTGGCACGCCGGGCTTGAAATGGTCGTACACCTTGAGCAGATCATCGGGCCCAGCTCGCACCTCTTTGACCACCCGCTGCAAACGGGTCGATCGACTTTTCAAATCAGCCACCCGAATGATGTCGTCAAACGCCATCCACAAGGCCACCCAGCGCGCCATCTCGCGCGTGACCGCCCATCCATTTGTACCGCCGGGGTCGCTGGCGAGCTCGGCTTGCCAAACCTGGCGCATGCGGCGCAAATACACCTGGCCATACGCATGGTTTTGGTAATCGATGACCCGCGCCAAGCCCAGGGCCAACATGGCGCGCGCGGGCTCGGGAAAATCCAACAAGGCCGCCTGGTCCGCAGGGCTCAAGGCGCTGGCAGCACCCTCGGGCAAGACCTGAGCGGCCACCTCGGCCCATTGGCGTGGGGTGTTTACCGCGTTATATGCCAGCGCAAAGCCGCGCAAACTGGCCGCAGCTTGGGTCCCTTGCCCAATGGCAGCCTCAAAGTGCGCGCGCCCAAAGGGCAACAGGCCACTGCCCGCAATGGCCCCCAACATCACCGCGCTGACCACGGTGCCCGCTTGCTGGGCCATGCTGGCCATGTCCAACACATGGTGTTCAAGGCTGAAGCGGCGCACCACATCGACCAATTGGGCGCTGTCGCGCCGCCCATCGGCCAGTTGCATGCGCTCATGGGTGGTGAAGCTGCGCGCGCTCGATGTGATGACCCGGGTGCGATCGGGTGAGGCATAGCCCAAACCGATTTGGCGCGTGGTTTCCAGCAGTTCCGAAGAAACCAAGGCATCCAAGGCGCCGGGTACTGGGTTCAGGCTCAACACCGGACGGCGCCCGCCCAGCTCGGCCAAAGGCTGGGGGAAGACCTCCACGTAGTAAGTGGTCGCCCCCGTGCGCTGGGCCACGCCGGGAATGGACGTGCTTTGTGCGGGATAACCGGCGATGCGTGCAGCCTCGACCAGCCATTGGCTGAGCACGCCACCACCTTCGCCACCCAAGGCACACAACAACAAAGAGACGGGTCGGGTTGTGTTCATGGTGTCAAGCCGGTTGCAAGGCACGCACCAAGCGCGAACGCAATGCGTCCCAAACACGCTCCCAGGGTTTGGGGTTTTGCACCACCTCGGCGCGGTAAAAGCTTGGGCACAAGGTGGCGGCGTGGGCATTGGCCCCACACAAACCACAACCCACACAGCCGTCAATCACTGTGGCCACCGGATCGACCTTGAGTGGGTCGGGGTTGTCCTTGAGGGTCAGCGTCGGGCAGCCCGACAAACGGATGCAAGCGTGGTCGCCATTGCACACATCCTCATCCACCCCGTATTTGACCCGCACCACCCGCTCGCCGCCGCGCAGCATTTTGGCGATCCAAGGTTTGATGCGGCGCTGGCGCTCGAGTTGGCATTCGCCCTCGGCAATGATGACTTTCAGGCCCGCAAACTCATGGGTCAAAGCCTCTTTGAGGGTGCGCTTCATCTGCGCCACTTCGTAGGTGTGCACGGTGCGCATCCACTGCACGCCCATGCCACGCAAGGTGGTTTCAATGGTTTGGTTGGTGTGGGCCAAGCTGTGCTGCTTGTCCGGCGCACCCGCCTTGGCGGCATCGCTGGGCGTGGAGTGAATGTCTTGCGTGCCCGTGGCCGAGGTGTAGCCGTTTTTAAAGATCAACAGCACCGCATCGTCGTTGTTGAACAAGGCGCTTTGCACACCGGTGAGCAAGCCGTTGTGCCAAAAACCACCGTCGCCCATGATCGCCAAACTGCGCCGCTGCATCATGGGAGACACCCCGGCACGGCTGGCCAAACTCATGCCATAACCCAAGATCGAATGGCCGCTGGAAAAAGGCTCAAAGGTGGCCAAGGCATGGCAACCAATGTCGGCCGCAATGTGCACAGGGCCAATCTCTTGCTGGGCCAATTTGAGGGCGGCAAACACGGGTCG
>CAMDJU010000299.1 GCA_945900695.1 Bordetella parapertussis
CAAGGTTTTGCCAATGTGCAATGCCGCTGCGGCACCCAAATCGCCATTCTGCGGGCGGTGAAAAAAGCCCGTGACAACATGGCCACGGCCAAAGCCTAAGGGGACGACATGGACACATTGAATCTCAATCGCCGCGACTTTTTGCAATCTCAGGCCGCCTTGGTGGTCGGGGCATCTGGCGCTGTCATGGTGGGCGACGCTGCCGCCCAAGCCGCCGCACCCGCCTTGGTGGGGCCACCCCCCACTGCACTCGACACTTGGATCCGCATTTCTGCCGATGGCAGCGTGGTGGCCAATTTCGGCAAGATGGACTGTGGCCAAGGCATCGACCTGGCGGTGGCCCAAATCGTGGCCGACGAGTTGGATGTGGCGCTGGACAAAGTCCACGTCACCATGGGAGACACCCGCTTGTCTCCCAACCAAGGCGGTGGCAGTGGCAGCACCGGTTTGCGCTTGGGCGCCGTGCCCTTGCGCAACGCTGCAGCCGAAGCCCGCCGTGTGTTGGTGGATGCCGCCGCCATGAAACTGGGGGTGGATGCCGCTGGCTTGACGGTGGACAACGGCCGGGTGTTTGCCGTGGCCGACCCTGCCAAATCGGTCACCTATGCCGATTTGATTGGAGGAAAAGACTTCTCCACCCCCATGGAGTGGAACAAACAAATTGGCAATGCGATGAATGTCAATGGCAAGGCCAAGCCCAAAGACCCTTCGCTATACAAAATCGTGGGCAAGGGCTTCAAGCGCAAAGACATTGCCCTGAAAGTCAGCGGCAAGGAGCACTACACCGCCCACATCCGGCCCGACAACTTGCTGCACGCCCGTGCCGTGCGTCCCCCTGTGGCTGGGGCCCAACCCCTGAGTGTGGATGACGCATCGATCGCCCACATCAAAGGCGCCAAGTCGTTTCTCAAAGAAGGATTTGTCGCCGTGGTGGCCGATACAGAGTGGAACGCGGTGCGCGCTTCGCGCAGCTTGAAGGTCAAGTGGTCGGACGTGCCCGGCCCCTTCACTGGCGGCGAAGAGAAGGTTTACGAATACATCCGCAAAGCCACGCCCACGGCATCCAATGCCATCCCGATGTTTGGCGGTAAAAAAGCCTGGGATGACAAGCCCACCCTGGCGGCTTTGGCCAGCGCGTCCAAGGTGCTGGAGGCCGATTACGAGTGCGCTTTTCAATCGCATGCCCGCATTGGGCCCTCATGCGGCGTGGTGGATGTGCGCGGCGACAAGGTCGAAATTTGGGCCGACACCCAAAAACCTCACTTCTTGCGCATGGGCATTGCCAAGTTTCTGGGCCTGCCGCCTGAAAACGTGCAGGTCAAGTGGATGCATGGTGCGGGCTCTTATGGTCGCAGCGATGGCGACGAGGCCCCCTATGAAGCCGCCTTGCTGTCCAAGGCCTTTGGCCGCCCCGTGCGCATGCAATGGTCGCGCGAAGAAGGCACGGCCTGGGACCCCAAAGCTCCAGCGGCCATCATCACCATGAAGGCGGGTTTGGACGCCAGCAACCAAGTCAACGGTTGGTTGTTCAAGGCCAAAGGCTTCAATGGTTGGGATGTGCGCTTCACCGGCGAGAGCCCCGAGCACGTGTTGGTGGGCATGTTGACGGGCCATAAAAAGTGGAATGCCTACAACTTCAACGTGCCCGAAGAGGGCTACAAGTTCAACAACCATGTGCATTGGTGGGAGACTGTGCCACCTTACTTGCAAGAGGCCTCGCCCATGCGCACGGCGCACTTGCGCGCGCCGCAAGAGATGCAAACCCGGTTTGGGCAAGAGAGCTTTATTGATGAGGTGGCCCATGCCGCTGGCATGCACCCGGTGGACTTTCGCTTGAAGCACCTGCAAGACCCGCGCGAGATCGAGGTGGTCAAGGTGGCGGCCGAGCGCATGGGCTGGCCCAACCGCAAAAAGGGCACGACCAAGGGAGATGTGTCCACAGGCTGGGGCTTGGCCTTGCATACAGGCTACGGCTCTTATGCGGCGGTGGCCTGCGAGGTCGAGGTGAACAAAAAAACCGGTCGCATTTGGGTCAAAAAAGTCAGCATCGGCCACGACTGCGGGATGATGGTCAACCCCATTGGTGTGCGTGCGGCGCTGGAAGGTCAAATCATGCAAGGCATCAGCCGTACTTTGCACGAGGAAGTGCACTTTGACGAAAAACGCGTCAAGAGCGTTGACTGGACCACTTACCGCATTGCCAACCTCAATGACGTACCCGGCGAAGTCGACTTGGTGCTGATCAACCGGCCTGACAAACCGATTGGCGGCGCTGGTGAGCCCGCCATTGTGTGCTTCCCTGCCGCCATTGCCAACGCGGTGTTTGACGCTACAGGGGTGCGCATTCGCCGCTACCCCTTGGTGGCCGAGCGGGTGAAAAAAGCCCTGGCTTGACCGTGATTTGAATGGGTTGGTGGGCGCAACCCGTCAACCATCGGCATCAGTTGAAAAGCCCCGGTGCTTGCGCATCGGGGCTTTTTTCATTCCGTGTCCCATCTGGGTTCAGCCCTTGGTCGGGCACCCTAGGGTGGATGGGCGCCGGCTTCAGGCTTTTTTCAGCCGCTCGTTTTGCGGGAACATGAACTTGCGCGCCTCGTCATCCAACTCGGTTTTGAAGGCGTGACGTGTTTTGATGTTCTCGGCGCGGGCAGCGGCCGGGCGCAGGTTGATGGCGTCGACCAAGCGCTTGGTGTGCGGGTAGCGGTCCCAGGTCTCGTCTTTCATGCCGGTGACGATGGGCAGCAAGCGCGCCCAGCCCCAAAAAGCCATGTCCACAATGGAGTAGTTCTCGCCCAACATGTAGGTGCTGCTGGACAAGCGGTCTTCGATGATTTGCCAGTGCCGGTGGGCCTCAAAGTCGTAGCGGTTGAGTGCGTATTCTTTGGGCTCTGGGGCCATGTTGCGAAAGTGAACCGCTTGGCCTGAATACGGCCCTATGCCAGAGGCGATGAACATCAACCATGACAGCATGCTGCCGCGCTGGGTTGCATCGGCAATGGGCGGTGTGAACTGCTGGGTTTTGTCGGCCAAGTAGAGCAAGATGGCATTGCTGTCAAAGACCACCGTATCGCCATCGACCAGGGCCGGGACTTTTCCGTTGGGGTTGATGCGCAGGTACGCAGGGGCAAACTGCTCACCCTTGCGTGTGTCCACGGGATGGGCCTCAAAGGGCAGGCCCAACTCTTCCAAGAGCAGGGCAATCTTCATGGGGTTGGGGGCGGCGTTGTAATAAAAGTGCATCATGGTTTCACGGTCTCCTGTGGGGATGGATGGGGGGCGCAGGGCCCAAGTCATGTCTTAGCCGCAGCCATCTGCCGCGCTGCATGAATGATAACCAGCGGCTTTAGCGCGCAGCCAGCACGGCCTGGTTTTGGTCGTTGGTGAGTTGGCGCAATTGGTTGGGGTTGACGCCAGCCAGTTGCACCTTGCTCAGCCCTTGGATTTGCTC
>CAMDJU010000300.1 GCA_945900695.1 Bordetella parapertussis
TATGGCGGCAGCGCGGTGGGCGGGGTGGTCAATGTGATCGACAACCGCATCCCGCAGCAACCCATGGAGCCGGGCAGCGCAATGCTGGGGCGCTTTGACCTCAACGCGGCCACGGGCAACCAAGAGCGCAGTGGCGCGGGCATGGCGGAGTGGGGCAACGAGCGCTGGGCCGTGCATGTGGATGGATTTCGGCGCACCAGCGCGGATGCCGCCGTGCCCCTGGACCTGGCCTGCGAACGCACCGGCACCACGAGCCGGGTGATTTGCAACTCGGGCAACAGCGCCAGTGGTGGCGCGCTGGGGGCGAGCTTTTTTTGGGACCATGGCCGCTTGGGGGCCTCGGTGTCGCAGTATGCCAGCCAGTATGGGGCGGTGGCCGAAGATTTGGTCACCATCGACATGCGCAGCACGCGCTATGCCCTGGAAGGTGAGTGGCGCAGGCCAGGTGCTTTTGTCGAACGCTTGAACCTGCAAGCGGCCCGCACCGATTACCGCCATGCCGAGTTGGACAGTGGCGTCGTGGGTACCGAGTTCATTTCGCCCAGCACCGACTACCGCTTGCAAGCGCGCCACAACCCGTGGAGCAGCCCTTTGGGGCGCATGCAAGGGGTGTGGGGATTGCAGGGCGACTCTTCTCGTTTTGAGGCGCGCGGGGCCGAAGCCTTTGCACCGTTCAGCGAAACCCAAAACCAAGCACTTTATTTGCATGAAGAGCTGCCCAAATCTTGGGGCCGTTGGACCGTGGGGTTGCGCAGCGAACAAGCCAAGGTGGGATGTTTGAGTGGCAATGCCTTGTGCGCCAACCCCGTCCAAAAAACCTTTGCGCCCTTGAGCGCTGCACTGGGTTTGCAATATGCCTTGGCACCAGCCTGGCAGTGGCTCACCCATGTGGCCCGCACCGAGCGCGCACCCAAGCACTATGAGTTGTTTGCCGATGGCGTGCATGTGGCCACCAATGCCTATGAAGTGGGCAATGCCAATCTGGGTGTTGAACGGGCCAACCATTTCGACGCAGGTCTGGCTTGGCGCAGCGGTGATGACCGTTTCTCCATCAACGCATTTGTGAACCATTACGACAGCCACATCGCTTTGTACAACACCGGTATTCAAGGTCCGGCAGACGAAGATGGCAACACCAATCCTCGGTATGAATTTCGATCTGTGCGGGCCCGCTTTCAAGGGCTTGAAGCCCAGGGCAGCAAGCGCATCAAAGATGGTTCCTCAGCCTGGGTCTTGGGCGCCCGTGCCGATATGGTTCGTGCCACCAACCTCGATACCCAAGAGCCCTTGCCGCGCATCGCGCCTTTTCGGTTGGGCCTGACCCTGGACCGCCAAAGTGGCCCATGGTTGACGGGCCTGGGGGTGGACCACGCCATGGCGCAAGATGCGGTTCCTGCGGGCGACCGCGCCACGCCATCGTCCACGCTGCTCAATGCTCGACTGACCTACCGCCAGCAGCAAGGTGGCAGCCAATGGCTTTGGTATGCGCGGGCCCATAACTTGACCGATGCTTTGGTTTATTCGCCCACATCGGTGCTGACCACCACCGCCAAATACGATGACGCCAGCACCGGTCAAACGGTTTACAAAGCGCCATTGCCGGGGCGCAGCTTAAAAATGGGTGTGCAAGTCAGCTTTTAAACGCCATTGCCAGGCGCTGAAACGGCGCTTGGGCAAGGCCGCCGTCATCAGCGGC
Source organism: Bordetella parapertussis (assembly GCA_945900695.1). Lineage (GTDB taxonomy): Bacteria > Pseudomonadota > Gammaproteobacteria > Burkholderiales > Burkholderiaceae_C > Limnohabitans > Limnohabitans parapertussis_A. The sequence continues at coordinate 1,697 of CAMDJU010000300.1, forward strand.
GGTCATTGCCATGCCTGCTGGGGGACAATCCACCCATGTTGGATGTGGTGATTTCTTCATTGGTGCCGGTGGTGTTGCTCATTGCCATGGGTTGCGCCCTTGGCCGCTGGCAGTGGGTCAGCCCGGGCGGGGCGCAAGAGCTTTCACGTTTGGCCTTTTCGGTTTTCGGCCCGGCCTTGCTGTTTCGCACCATGTGCCATGTGGACTCGGCCACCTTGGTGTTGCAACCCTTGGCGGTTTATTTGTTGAGCGCGATGGGCCTGTACTGGGCCATGTGGTGGTGCTGGGGTCGCAACCTGGCGGCCGCCATGTGGGCGATGGCCACCATGTTCAGCAACACCGTGGCCTTGGGCATTCCCTTGGTGGGCTATGTGTATGGACCGCCTGGGTTGGTGGTGTTGTTCACTTTGATATCGGTGCATTCATTGGTGCTGGTAACCATGATCACGGTGCATTTGGAGTGGCACCGCGCCCAAACACATCTCCCCCAATCGGGTGGGGCAGCGTCAGCGGCCCTGTGGCCTACGCTGATCTTGGCCTTGCGCCAGTCCATCTTTCACCCGGTGCCATTGCCTATTTTGTTGGGTCTGGCGTTTTCTCAAACGGGTTGGGCCATCCCTGAGGCCTTGGACAGACCCCTGCAATGGCTGGGCGCGGCCTTTGGCCCCATGGCCTTGTTGCTGGTGGGCATCAACTTGGCTCAGGTTTGGCGCACGTCGGCCTCGGCCAATGACAAACCTCCCACATGGCGCAAACCGGTGGAGTTGGCGCTGCTCAAGAACTTGGTGTTTCCCATTTGTGTGGGGGTTGTGGGTTGGGCCGTGGGCTTGCAAGGCCTGCCCTGGTCGGTGATGGTGTTGGCCGCTTCGTTGCCTGTAGGGGCCAACGTGTTCCTGGTGTCGCAGCGCTATGCATTGGAGCGCGAGGCCATCACCCTGGGCATGTCAATTTCCACCTTGGCGGGCATGCTCAGTTTGCCCGTGGTGATGGTGCTGTTGCAGCATTGGGGCTAGTTCCTTTCGAAAGCTCAGCACAAGCGTGAATGCCCTTTGGTCCTTTGACGTCCATTTATGGCTCTCAATTGATGAGCGACCCAGAACGCAGCGCCTACCAAACCAAAATGAGAAGCTTGAAAACTGACCAAGCGCGTGAAGCCTTTCGCTTGGAGCATCACGAGGAGATGAAAATTCGGGCGACGGCCAGGGGCATCACCTTGCCCAATGAGCCCCTCGCCAAAGGTTTGGGTATCCAAGGCAACGTTCCACAAGGGGCTGGACAGGGCGGCACCACAGGCAAGTCTGGTGGCATGGGTAGCGCAACGGGTGGTGGCGCTGGAGCCGGAGCCGGAGCCGGAGACGGAGCCGGCGGTGGCGGTGGCCGCAAGTAAAGCGCAGGTTTGGTCTTGTCGTCAGTCTTTCAAAATGACGCCATGCAGATCCATTACCCGTGTATGGACGGGGATGACCAGACCCACGCGTTGGGTCACGGTGCAAGGCTCCTCGAACTGTATCAGCACCCGCTCGGCGTGCTCTAGTTGACTCGCAGCGATGCCTAGTTTCAACTTGGCGTCCATCCTCAACACCCGAACGCGGCCTTGTTCGTTGCGCCCAATCACGGCTAGAACCTCGCAGTGGATGGGTTCGGGTATTTGCTTGAACTTGCGAAATGCAAACAGCAGTAAGTCACTCAAACAGTTGCCCACAGCAACACATAAAAGTTGAACGGGAGACGGTCTAGTGCCA
>CAMDJU010000301.1 GCA_945900695.1 Bordetella parapertussis
CGCTGCCAGCGCACCAGCCGGGCTGTGGCCACGCCGCCACCACACCAGCGCCACAGCACCCAGGCCCGCCAGCACCGCCAGCGCCACAGCAGCCACTTGCCAGGCATTGGCCACACCCAAGTCGCCCAAGACCCAACCGACCCGACCCAACCACAACACCGCGGGCAACACCAACAGGGTGATGGCCACATGGGCCCATCGCCCCAGTTGCGGCAACACCAGGGCCACACAGATGGCCAAGGCCGGCAAGGTGGGAATCAGGTAGCGCGCCGAGCGCTGGCTGGGCAGCAAAAACACACACCACCAGACCAACATCCACAACACCAAAGCCCCCACCACGCTGCCACGGCGCCAGGGCGCGCGCATGCCCCACCACAAAGCGGCCAGCACCCATGGCGCCAAAAACCCGGCATTGAGCAAGGGCGACATGGCATAACTGCCCAGCCCCGAAAAGCTGAACAAGCTTTGCCAATAACCTTGGGCGCTGGCCATCTTGGCGGCGTTTTCGCCGAGCACAAATTCTTGCCACACGGCTTGCGGATCGGGGTCGAGCCACAACCAACTGGCAATCACGCCCAGCGCCACCACGGCCATCACCGCGGTGTGCCACGCGGCCAACCAAAGCGCACTGGCGCGTTGCGCGGGCAACCACCACAGCCGCCACACGGCCACGGTGGCCGCCGCAGGGGCCAAAAGGGCAAATGATTTATAGGCCAGCCCCAAGCCCACGGCCAGGCCCAACACCACCCACACCACCACCGAACCGGGTTGGCGCAATACCCAAGCCTGGCCCCAGCGTGGGGCGCCAGGCTGTGACGGTTGGATGCGCCACAACAGCCACCACAGGGGAAGTGAAAACCAAAAGGTTTCTGCCGCGCTGGTCAGGTAGGGGCGGCCATAGCGAAAGGTGCCGATGAAGGTCAGGTAAATCAACACCGCCCAAAAAGTGGTCGCCACAGGCGTGCGCAAACGGCGCAGGGTGGCGGCCATCAGGGCGCACACCGCCAAGGTGTAGATCACGCTGGGCAAACGCAGTCGCCACAAGGTCCAGTCGTGCCCCCAATCGCCCGCCACCAAAGCTTGCCAAAACAGCAAGGGGGGTTTGGTGTTGCGCATGCCCGGCAGCTCAGACTGCAAGGGCAACCACTGTCCGGCCTCAGCAGTGATGCGGGCGATGTGGGCATAAACCATTTCATCGCCATTGCGCATCATGTGGTTGCCGCCCAAACCCCACAGGTATACAAACACGACCAACACCAACAGCGCCCACAACCAGGGCATGGGGGTGGGGTGTGGCTCGGGTTTCACGGCGGTGGGCGGCGGCGAAAGGTCCACCGGTCGTTGGCCACAAAGTTGCTGATGCTGGCCACCACAATGGCGATCAGGTTGGCCAGCAGGTAATACATGTGGCCCGACAACCACAGCGTCAGCACATATTGAATGCCAATGCCCAACCAAGAGGCGAAGGCATAGGTGACAAAGCGCATAGCGGTGGCGCCATCGAGTGCCAGCACGGGTTGGTCAGCGGCCAAGCGGTCCGACCAGGTCCACCAGCTGTTCCAGCAAAAGTTGTTCACCGTGGCCAAGGCAATGGCACCGGCCAGCGACAAATACAAGCGCTGCTGTGCAGGCTCGATGCTGCGCAGCAACCACTCTTGCATCACATACAGCACCAGCATGTTGACCACTGTGCCGCTGGCACCGACCACCGCAAAACGGGCATAGCGCCAGCGCAAAAACCATTGCACCAGGGGCCACAAACGATCGGCCAAGGGCCCGATCAGCGGCCAGTGAGAAAAGGGCGAGGCCTGCATGCTCAGGCGCCCGGGCTGGCCGCCAGCGCCAGTTGGGTTTGGGTCAGGCGCAGCACCTGGGCCACGTCAATTTGCTTCAAGCATTGGTTGTCGCCATTGCAAGGGGTGTCGCGGTGGTTGTAAGCGCTCAGGCAGGGCGAACACGGCAAGCCCAGCTCGATCACGGTGGCGCGGGGCGTCAAAGGACCATACAAACGGCTGGTTTCGGGGCCAAAAAACATCAGGGTGCGGATGGGCGTCAGGCTGGCAAAGTGGCCCGGCCCGCCGTCGTTGGTGACCAACACATCGCAGTGGTGAAACAGCATCAGCAGCTCTTGCAGGCTGCGGGTGTAGCCCACCAGGCTGTGGCACAGCGGGTGGTCGCACAAACGCAAGATGTCTTGCGCCAGCGGCTGGTCTTCGGGCAAACCAATCACCGCCACCGCGTGGCCTTGCTCGCACAAGGCGCGGGCCAGCTCGGCGTAATGCGCCGCTGGCCATGCGCGGATGGGCAGCAAGCCGCCACCGGCGTACATCAGCACGCGCTGCGGCGCGGCCATCAGCGCTGGGTGGTCGCGGCGCAGGCCTTGGGCATAGTCGCCGAGTTGGCTGGGCGCAAACACCAGCGACAAACCGCTGTCGGTGGCCATGGGGTGCATGGGCACGCGTTTGCTGCGGGGTGCGTCGGTCGCACCGATGGCGTCGACCAAGGCCAAAAATTGCTGGCTGATGTGGCGATAGGGGTTGTAGGGAATGGCCGCATTCATGAACGAACCGCGGTACAAGCCCTCTTGGGTGTGGGGCGTGAAGCCCGCGCGCCAACGCGCCCCACAGGCATAAGCGAGCAAGGCGCTGATGCGCGAGAACAGTTCGCAGTCGATCACCGCATCCAAGCGCAGTTGGCGCAACTGGCGCATCACCCGCCAGATGTCGGCCAGCAGGGTGAACATGGAGCTGTCATCCAAGCCGTGCAAATGGGTGTCAGGAGCCAGTTGCAGCATGCGCGCCACCTGCTGGTTGCGTGCCAATTGCAAGATGTGGATTTGCGCTTGCGGGTGTTGCTGGCGAATGCGGGCAAACATCGGGCCAGCGAGCACCATGGAGCCCATCTCAGAGAGCATGATGACCAGCACCTGGCGCAGCGGTTGGTCGCTCAAAGCGGGCTGCGGCCGCGCCCACCAGCGGGCCCACAGCGACAGCACAGCGCACAAGGCCTGACCGACCACGGCATCGATCAGGCGTTGGGTGCGGATGTTCATGGGGAGTGTTGCGGTTGGGCTGAGACGTGGCGAACCGCGTGCGTGGCGGCGATTTTAACGGCCTGCCTGCCCCTCACACCCGCGCCAGCACCGGGGCCAGGGCGCGCCCCGTGTGGGTGCCCAGGCGCACCAAGGCCTCGGGGGTATTGGCGGCCACCACTTGGCCGCCGCCGTCACCACCGTCGGGCCCCAAGTCGATGACCCAATCGGCCTCGGCGATGACGTCCAAGTCATGCTCAATCACCACCACGCTGTGGCCGGCATTGACCAAGCGGTGCAAAACGCTGATGAGTTTGTCCACATCGGCCATGTGCAGGCCCACCGTGGGTTCGTCCAGCACATACAAGGTGTGGGGTGC
>CAMDJU010000302.1 GCA_945900695.1 Bordetella parapertussis
TAGTCAAAGATACCTCCGTAAATCTTCGGTGCGGGCGGCCAGGTCGGTTAATTTCGCGCCAATTTGATTGATGTGTTCTGCGTCCATGAGTCAGCGTGTCCGAATCTATAAAAGAATGGATTTTCTCATGCTTAAAGGCATCTTGGGCGGCAAGTCAGGCCAAAAAGTCCTCAAGAAGTTGAGCCAATGCCTCTGCTTGGTCATGATGCAGCATGTGACCCGCATCTTGCAAGGTGGCGATCTTCAAATCTGTGACCGATTTCAGGCGCTCATGGAACTCTTCCAAGGTGAATTTCCCCTTCCACCATTTTGACAAAGAGTCGTCTGAGGCTTCCACGACCAAAGTCGGTGCTTTGATTCTTTTGTACATTTCAAGCACTTCATCGACGCGGTACAGGTAGGGATTGACCACTTTGTGGGCAGAATCTCCCAAAATTCGCCATTGCCCTTGGGCGTCAGCTTGGGCCCAATGCTGTGCCAGCCAATCGGCTTTGTCCTGCGACAAACGTTGGTTGGTTTTCATCAGTCTTTGGGCAACAGCTGCTGCGTCGGGGTAGAGTTTGAGGTCCAACTCGCCCTTTTTAAATGCTTGCAACTCGTCTAGCCATTGGCCCAATCGGCCGGGGGCTTGGGAGGGGCGGCTGGCTGACATGCCAAAACCCTCTAAATTAATCAGTCGACGAATGCGATCGGGGCGGGCCCCTGAGTACATCATGACCACATTGCCGCCCATGCTGTGACCCACCAAATCGATGCTTTGGTCAGGGCATATTTGGATGAGCAAGGCGTCTAAATCGCCTAAGTAATCGGGCAACCAGAAACTGTCGGTGGCAGGGCCTTGGGTGAGGCCGTAGCCGCGCCAGTCAGCCGCCAAAATGCGTCGGCTCTGGAAAAATGCATCGCTGAAGGAATCCACCATGAACTGCCAAGAGGCCGCCACATCCATCCAGCCGTGCGCCAAGACCACGGGAGGCAAGCTAGATTGGGGGTTGCCCCACTCACGAACATGGTATTGATGCCCTCGCAAAGGGACGAAATGGCTAGTAGAGTGACGTTTAACTTGGTACATACTGCAAGAGCATAAGGAGACAGGGAATGCGTGTCAGTCACCCGAACGACGCTTACGAGACGGTCCACCGCCAATTTGCTTGGCAAGTGCCTGAACTTTTTAACATGGCAGAGCTTTGCTGTGGCCGCTGGGCCCGCTCAGCCAAGCATCAGCATGCCACGGCTATTTTGGAGCATCAGACAGGTGCTCAGGCACCGCTGACCTGGACTTTTGCGCAATTGCAAACTGCAGCCAATGATCTGAGCTTACAACTTGTGGCCTTGGGTGTTCAAAAAGGGGATCGCGTTGCCATTGTGATGCCGCAGCGATTTGAAACTGCTGTTGCCTACATGGCGGTTCTGCAAATGGGTGCCGTGGCCATGCCCTTGTCGATGTTGTTTGGACCTGAAGCTTTGGCTTTTCGGGTGGCCGACAGCGGTGCTGCGGTAGCCCTTTGCGATGAGGTTTCAACCCCCATCTTGGCGAACTTGAAGAAAGAATGCCTTGGGCTGAAAACGGTATTGGATGTTTCTAAAGAATTGAAATTCCCAAAATCAAAGTTGTCGGGTCAGAAAAAATTCAGAGCCGTTCAAACCAAAGCAGACGATCCAGCCATCTTGATTTACACCAGCGGTACCACGGGTAACCCAAAAGGTGCACTCATTCCACACAGAGCATTGATTGGCAATTTAACGGGTTTTGTTTGCAGTCAAAATTGGTTTGGCTTTGAGCCGCATGCACCGTCTGAGGTGAATCTTTTGAAGCAATCGTTGCCAACCGGATCGCAAGCGATTTTTTGGTCGCCTGCCGATTGGGCCTGGACCGGAGGCTTGATGGATGCGTTGTTGCCTTCGCTTTATTTCGGGCGGCCCATTGTGGCATTCAAAGGTCGCTTCAGTCCGGAATTGGCGTTTGAGATTTTGGACGCGCACAGCATTTCGCACAGTTTTTTATTTCCCACTGCCTTAAAAGCCATGATGAAGGCGCAAGCGCGTCCACGTCAACATTACAACATTGTGTTGAAAGGCTTGATGAGTGCGGGTGAGGCTGTTGGTGACGCCGTGTTTGCCTACTGCCGCGATGAGTTGGGTGTGGTGGTGAACGAAATGTTTGGTCAAACAGAGATCAATTATGTGGTGGGCAATTGCCAAGTGTTTTGGCCTTCTAAGGCTGGCAGCATGGGGCGTGGCTATCCTGGTCATCAAGTGGCTGTGATGAATGAGCAAGGGAAGATTTGCAAACCTGGTGAAGCGGGGGAGGTGGTCGTGAATCGTTTCGATCGGCATGGCCAGCCCGACCCTGTTTTCTTTTTAGGCTATTGGAAAAATCCTTCAGCCACTCAAGCCAAATACACCGGTCATTGGTGCCGAACAGGCGATGTCGCCATTGAAGATGAGGATGGGTATCTTTGGTACCAAGGCCGGACCGATGACATGTTCAAATCCGCAGGCTATCGCATTGGCCCCGGAGAAATTGAAAATTGCTTGGTCAAGCATCCTGCGGTGATGAATGCCGCTGTAGTGCCTAAACCCGATGCGGATCGGGGTGCCTTGGTGAAAGCCTATGTGGTCTTGTCGCCAGAATTTGTGGCGCAAAGAGCCTCGGTCCAAGATGTCTCAAATTTTGAAAGGCAAGTCATTGAAGATTTACAAGGACACGTCCGTGGCTTATTGGCACCCTATGAATATCCCAAAGAAATCGAGTTCATTGAGCAATTGCCGATGACCACCACGGGCAAGGTGCAGCGCCGTTTCTTGCGTTTGCAAGAGGAAGAGCGGGCGCGTCAAAAAATGTAAATGAAGTCAATCGTTCATGTCTCAAGGGTCGGTCGAGTTGAAATAGGTTTTACACTCTGACCCAATCCAATTTGTTACCCGTAGTTTTAATCAAGATGAAAAAAATCAATCTCGGCACGTCAGATCTACAGGTCACGCCCATCTGTTTAGGCACCATGACCTTTGGTGAGCAAGTGGCAGAAAAAGAAGCCCACTCAATCTTGGACCGTTCTCAAGAATTGGGCGTGAACTTCTTGGATACAGCAGAAATGTACTCTGTACCTGCCAAAGCCGAGACCTTTGGTTCAACTGAAAGCATTCTGGGTAATTGGTTTGCCAACACGCCAGGCGCACGCCAAAAAGTGGTACTGGCCACCAAAGTGGCGGGTCCTTCCAGGGGCATGCCATGGGTTCGCGAAGGGACAGGCATGATGGCGCAAGACATTTTGAACTCATGCGATGCCAGTCTCAAGCGCTTGCAAACAGATGTGATCGATCTGTATCAAATTCACTGGCCTGAGCGTCATGTGCCTGCTTTCGGCATGATGTATTTCGATCCGGCCAAGGCTGCCATTGA
>CAMDJU010000303.1 GCA_945900695.1 Bordetella parapertussis
ACCTTTGTGGCGCTGCCAGGGGAAGTGGGCGAGTTGGGCATTTACCCGCGTCACACCCCATTGATCTCGCGCATCCGAGCCGGTTCGGTGCGCATCCACAAGCCCGATGGCGAACAAGAGTTCGTGTTTGTCGCGGGCGGCATCTTAGAGGTGCAACCTGACTCGGTCACCGTGTTGTCCGACACAGCGGTGCGCGGCAAAGACCTGGACGAAGAGCGCGCCAATGCGGCCAAAAAAGCCGCTGAAGAAAACCTGCGCAATGCCAAATCAGACGTGGACATTGCATCGGCCCAATCTGAGCTGATGGTTTTTGCGGCCCAGCTCGCAGCGCTGCGAAAGTACCGCGGCAAAAAGTGAGTTTGTTGCTCACCTTGCCCCACAACCCTGGCCGTGTGCCGGGGTTTTTTCTGGGCTGGACCACCCAGGCACAATCGCGCCATGCCCAAAGATAAACTGCGAGCCGCCGCCTTGGGCGGCAGTGCCGACGATGTAGAAATGGCTTTTTATGAGGCCATGCAAAACGGTGACATCGAACGCTTGATGGCCTGTTGGTCGGATGAGGAAGACATTGTTTGCGTTCACCCTGGTGGGCCACGGGTGCTGGGGGCTTTGGCCATTCGGGCCACGTTCGAAAGCATGTTCTCCAATGGCACCATCCAGGCCCATCCGAGACGCTTGCGCAAAGTCGAGTCGCTCACCAGTGCCGTGCACAGCGTGATCGAAACCATCCAGATCCTCACACCCGACGGCCCGCGAGAAGCTTTTGTCACCGCCACCAATGTCTACCACCGCACTGCCCAAGGTTGGCGCTTGGTGGTGCACCATGCCAGCCCAGGCACTGAGAGCGATGCGCCAGAAATTGAGGACGCGCCTCAGGTGTTGCATTGAAATGGGCTTACCGCGCACCGCTGTGGGCGGTGGGCGGCCATGTGCAAACCATGGCATCGGCCCTGTGGTCAGAGGCAGGCCCCACCATCCCGTGGCAACGTGAACGCTGGGACAGCCCAGACGGCGACTTCATTGACGTGGATTTTTGGCCCGGGCTTGCCGGACAGCCTTGTTGGGTCATGTTTCATGGCTTGGAGGGCTCCTCACAAAGCCATTACATCCGATCGTGCGCACACGTGGCCCATGCCGCCGGCTGGCAGGTTGCGGTGCCCCATTTCAGGGGTTGCAGTGGTGAAATCAATCGATTGCCACGTGCCTACCACTCGGGTGACCATGAGGAAATAGATTGGATATTGCGCCGCTTGCGCTTGACGCATGGCCTTCTGCATGCCTCCGGGGTCTCGCTCGGTGGCAATGCCTTGCTGCGGTGGGCCCAGGAGTCAGGCCGTCAAGCAGGGCTGGTCGTGCAATCCATTGCAGCCGTTTGTGCGCCGACTGACTTGGCTGCCAGTGGCCACGCCATGGGACGAGGGCTCAATCGCTGGACCTATACCCCCATGTTTTTGCGCACCATGAAGCAACGGGCAGCGCAATTGTGGCAACGCCATCCAGGGCTTTTTGACTTAGCAGCCTTGCAACGCGCAAACACCTTGTATGACTTTGACAATGTGTTCACCGCGCCCTTGCATGGCTTTGCCAACACCGAAGATTACTGGCGACGCGCATCGGCACAGCCTGGGCTGCGTGACATTGCTTGCCCCAGCTTGCTCATCCATGCCAAAAATGACCCCTTTGTGCCTGCCCACAGCTGGCCACAGGCCGATCAGGTGGGGTCAGCGGTGGTGCTGTGCCAAACTGAAACCGGCGGGCATGTGGGCTATTTGCAAGGCCCACCACCTGGGGGCTTGCTGGCTTTGCCAGAATACTTGATGCAATGGTGGAGGCTTCATCCCTGATGGACGATATCGTCAAACAAGCCATGGCCAAGTGGCCCCATGTTCCCGCTTGCCATGGCTGGCTGGGTTTGGACGCGCGGGGCCGTTGGTATATGCGCGATGATCAAGCCCAAGCTGGCGGGGCATTCTCCGTGAGCAAAGGCTCAGAACTCAAGCATGACAAGCTGATTGAATTCATTGGCCGCAATTACCTGGCCGACGCGCATGGCTGTTGGTACTTTCAAAATGGACCGCAGCAGGTATTTGTCGAGTTGGAAGTCACGCCTTGGGTTTGGCGCGTTGACCCCGACGGAACGGTGCGCACTCACACAGGCATTCCTGCCCAGGTGCAGCAGTGTTGGGTGGATGAGCAAGGCAAGGTCTACTTGGCTTGCGATGTGGGCTTTGGTTTGTTGCAAAGCCAAGATGTGCCTTGGGCCGCCGATGCCTTAGAGAAGGGTTTGTGGGTCGCGCAAGAGTGCCAAACTGCAGCCATGCCCGCGCAATTTGGCTATATCACCAGCCCACAAGCCTGGGCTTTGGAGCACAAGGCTTGATGCCATCTTGATACCGCAGGCCCGACGATGGGCGCCAGTCCAGCCAACCAGGGGCAGAAATAAAAAAAGGTCCCAAAGGACCTTTTTGTCATAAGCACTGCGCTTTACTTGGCGGCGTCAGGCTTTTTGGGATCGGCAAACTTGGCGCCGGACGAATTGGCCATGTAAACAACGGCACGGCCAATCTCCAAATCGTCGTAGTCACCACCGCCCTGTGCACCCATCGCACCCTTGCCTTTGAGGGCTGAATTGAGCAGGCTTTCATAGCCGGTTTTGATGCGGGCACCCCAGGCACCCACATCTGCCAATTTGGGGGCACCCGCTGCGCCCACCGCGTGGCAGGCCATGCATTGAACTTTATAAACGTCTTCACCCGACTTCAACTCGCGGTTGGCATCGCGAACCTCAACAATGCCCACCTTTTGCAGCCGAAGAGCCACCGCTTGGGGTGAGTTGTCGGCACCGGCGGCGGGCTTGTTTTGGGTGGTGACGTAGTAAACCAGGCCGATGATGATGAACACAGGCGCAATAAATGATATTGCCACCGTTACCAGCAATTGAGCGGGTGTTTTAACGGGGCCGGTGTGGTCTTCTTCGTGCAAATCGCTCATGGGCGTGTCCTGTGATGAAGCGCTGAAATCAATCCAGAATTATACATTTGCCCTTGTCGCGTTCTGACAGGTGGCTTGCATGCCCAACCAAGCCAACCGAGGCGGGCAAGCCTTGGCAAGCACAGACACTGAGCGCACCTACAATGGCGGCTCATTCAATGCGGCTGTAGCTCAGTGGATAGAGTATTGGCCTCCGAAGCCAAGGGTCGTGGGTTCGATCCCCGCCAGCCGCACCAGACACCCCTTTTTTAACGTGTCATAACAGTTCATGACCCTCGTGCATATACGCATTGTGGCTTTCTTGTTGCATCACGGGGATTCGCGAGATACCATCAAAGCTCAATCAATTGATGGTGTTTTTGATGGTACTTCTGTATTTCATCGG
>CAMDJU010000304.1 GCA_945900695.1 Bordetella parapertussis
ATGACCCCATCCCTTCGTCTTCAACTTGCCCGTTTCCTCGGTGTGTCCGTGTTGGCCCTGCTTTTGAGCGGCTGTGTGGCGCCTTTGATGGTCGGTGGCTTTGTGGGAGGCACCATGGTGGCCTCGGATCGGCGTACCGCTGGCGCGCAGCTCGAGGACCAGGGCATAGAAATTCGTGCCAGTGCACGCATCCGCGAACAAATTGGCTCAAGCGTTCACATCAACGTCACCAGCTACAACCGCCAAGTGTTGCTCACGGGCGAAGTTTCCAAAGCCCAAGAAAAGCAACTGGCCGAGCAAATCCTCAACCGGGTGGAAAACGTGCGCAGTGTGGTCAACGAGTTGGCGGTGGCACCCAACTCCAGCCTTTCAGATCGCACCAATGACGCTTTGGTTTCGGGCAAGGTCAAGGCCTCCATGGTCGATAGCCGAGACGTTTTTGCCAGCGCCTTCAAGGTGGTGACTGAGCGTGGAACGGTTTATCTCATGGGGCGCGTCACCCAGCGCGAAGCCACCCGTGCCGTGGAAATCGCCCGCGGCGTCAGTGGTGTGCAAAAAATCATTCGGGTGTTTGAAATCATCACCGAAGAAGAGCTCAAAACCATGCAGTACCAGCCCGCCAACGAATCCGCAGCAACGGCTCCAGCCGGCAAGCCCTGAACGCCTTTTGCACATGCGGGGCCGCCTTAGGCTGCTTGGCTAAGGCGCCGCCAGCTATGGCGGCCTCTCCTGGCCCCAAGGCAATTACTTCAAGCGTTTGACCAAGCTAGAGGTGTCCCAGCGCGAACCGCCCAAGCCCTGCACATCGCCATAAAACTGATCGACCAAGGCCGTCACGGGCACTCGCGCCCCATTGCGCTTGGCCTCGTCCATCACCAGGCCCAAGTCTTTGCGCATCCAGTCGACTGCAAAGCCAAAGTCAAATTTGTCAGCCACCATGGTTTTGCCACGGTTGTCCATTTGCCAACTCTGCGCAGCGCCTTTGCCAATCACGTCAAGAACCAGGTTCACATCCAGGCCGGCACGCTGGCCAAAGGCGATCCCTTCGCTCAGGCCTTGAACCAAGCCGGCAATGCAAATCTGGTTCACCATCTTGGTCAATTGCCCCGCACCGCTGGCCCCCATCCAGGTGAAGGCACGAGAAAACGCCATCGCCACTGGCTTGGCGCGCTCAAAAGCGGCTTCGTCGCCACCGCACATCACGGTGAGCAAGCCATTTTGTGCCCCACCTTGTCCCCCTGATACAGGGGCATCGACAAAAGCCACGCCTTGTTTCTGCGCCAGGACACACAGCTCGCGCGCCACCATGGCCGAGGCGGTGGTGTGGTCAATCAGCACCGTACCTGCATTCATGCCGGCCAAAGCACCGTCTGGACCCAAAATCACTGAGCGCAAATCATCATCGTTGCCGACACAGCAAAACACCAAATCAGCGCCTTGTGCCGCTTGGCGTGGCGTGGGAGCATGCTGCGGCTTTTGGGCGGCAAACTCTTTGCAAAACGCTTGTGACTTGGCGGCGTTGCGGTTGTACACCGTCACACGGTGACCGGCCAGGGCCAAATGGCCGGCCATGGGAAAGCCCATCACGCCCAAGCCAATGAAGGCCACAGACATGGCGGGGGTGGTGTCGTAGGTTTTGGGGTTGAGGCTGCTCATGGGGGTGTCAAGTTGGTGATGAAAAACCGAATGATAGTGCCCCGCAATGGCGGGGTTTGCAGGTTGTTCATGCCCCTGCGTGGCGCAGCCCCAGTTGGGCTTGCGCCTGCGCTGCATCGATCAAGCCTGCTGCAGCCAAGCGCTGTAAATCCTGCGCCATGCTGTGCATGCCCCATCGGGCACCGGTTTGCAAGGCATGGGCGATTTGGTTGATCTTTTGCTCCCGAATCATTTGCCCAATGGCGGGGGTGGCGCGCAGCACCTCAAAAGCGGCCACCCGTCCAGGCGCCTTGGCGCGGCGCAGCAGCACCTGAGAGGCAATGCCCAGCAAACTGGTGCTGAGTTGGCTTTGGACCCATGCTTTTTCGGCCGGTTCAAACACATCCACCAAGCGCGTGATGCTGCTGGCCGCGCTGTGGGTGTGCAATGTCGCGAGAACCAAATGGCCGGTCTCTGCGGCCGTCAAGGCCAAGCGAATGCTCTCGGTGTCGCGCAATTCACCCACCATGATCACATCGGGGTCTTCGCGCAAAGCTGCCCGCAAACCCGTGGCAAAGCTGGCCGTGTCGCGACCCACCTCGCGTTGCGTCACCAAGCCTTGGCCTGGCCCGTGCACAAACTCAATCGGGTCTTCCAAGGTGATGATGTGCCGCGTCTGGTGTTGGTGAATGTGCTGCACCATGGCCGCCAAGGTGCTGGATTTGCCCGAGCCGGTGGGCCCGGTCACCAACACCAGGCCATGGGATTGCGTCGCCCAATCGGCCAATGCAGCGGGGCATTGCAAATCTTCCAGTGAGGGCACCCCTGCGGTGATGGGCCTGAGCACCACCCCCACCCCTTGGTGGTGCCACATCAGGTTGCACCGAAAACGCCCCACACTGGGCAATACCAGTGCGCCGTCAAAGTCCAGCGGGGGGTGCAGCGCTGTGGGCCTGCTGTCGGTCGGCAACGTTTGGAGCCACGACAGCAAGTCTTCGCTGGTGACGCATTGCGGGTCCAGGGCTTGCAAGTCGCCATCCAAGCGCATCATCGGCGGGGCACCTGCCCGCAAGTGAATATCCGAGGCGCGCTGCGCCATGGCGTGGCCAATCCATGTGTCGATGGTCATGCGTCCCCTCCCTGATCGTTATAGTTCCATTATGAACAGCCTCTCCTCATCATGGCAACACGTGCAAGACCGCATCGCTGCCGCTTGCCAGGCCAGTGGCCGCAGCACGGGCAGCGTGCAACTGCTGGCCGTCTCCAAAACCTTCCCCGCCGATGCCGTCGCCGCCGTGGCGGCTTTGGGGCAGCGCGACTTTGGCGAAAACTATGTGCAAGAAGGCGTGGACAAAATTGCCGCGCTCAAAAGCGTGGCAGGTTTGGTTTGGCATTGCATAGGTCCCCTGCAAAGCAATAAAACTCGCTTGGTGGCCGAGCATTTCGATTGGGTGCACAGCGTGGACCGCCTGAAAATTGCCCAGCGCCTGAGCGAGCAACGCCCCGCGCACTTACCACCCTTGCAAGTGTGTTTGCAAATCAATATCGATGGCGGTCCCACCAAAGCCGGTGTGGCACCGGCTGACGCGCTGGCTTTGGCCCAAGCGGTGGCGGCCTTGCCGCGCTTGGCGCTGCGCGGTGTGATGACCATTCCCGATGCAGTCGAGGGCTTTGAAGCACAGGTGGCGGTCCATGCCCAAGCCAAGCGATTGTTTGATACGCTGCAA
>CAMDJU010000305.1 GCA_945900695.1 Bordetella parapertussis
GCAACTTCACAGGCACGCCAATTTCTTTTGACAAATAGGCACCAAAATCTTTGTAACGCTCAGTCACTTGCGCTGCATTTTCGGCAGGAATGGTAGCAAAAATCAACTCTGGGTATTTGGCTTTCCAGTCTTGCGCTTGAGCAGAAATAGCCAAGACACTGGAGGCTGCCAATGCGAGTACTGCACGACGATTGAACGACATAAAAGATCCTTTCAAAAAATTGGGGGAAAATGCCAGTGATAAAACTAAGCGTGGTTAATTGGGCGCTTCAAAGGAATCACCTTGGGAGAATTCAAATCAACTTGGCTGTTCATTAATGGATCGTTGGCCTCAATGCCATAAAGGCTTTGAGAAAAGTTCTCTGTGAAATTTTCTGGTTTGTCATCAAAGACCACGCGGCCTTCCGTCATTCCCACCAATCGATCGCAATAGTCTCGCGCAATATCAAGGTCGTGCAAATTGCAAATGACCGTAATGCCAAAGTCGTCGTTGATGCGCTTCAAGGCATCCATGACCATTTGTGTATTTTTGGGGTCAAGCGAAGCAATAGGCTCGTCAGCCAAAATAATTTGAGGTCTCTGAAGCAATGCACGGCAGATGGCCACACGCTGTTGCTGCCCACCAGAAAGCTGATCGCACCGTTGGGCTGCAAAGTCGGCCATGCCAAAGCGGTCCAATGTTTCCAAAGCATCCAGCTTGTCTGCGTCGCTCCACATGGTAAGTAGCGCACGCCAAGTAGGCACTGTGGTCAGACGTCCCATTAGCACGTTGGTGAGGACATCCAAGCGCCCAACCAAGTTGAATTGCTGAAACACCATAGCGCAATTGCGGCGCCACTCATTCAAGGCAACTCCCTTGAGGTCGGTTACAACGGTACCGTCATACTCAATAGAGCCATGGGTAGGTTCGTTCAGACGATTGATCATGCGAAGCAATGTTGATTTGCCGGCGCCTGAACGTCCGATGACACCCACAAAACTTCCAGATTTGACTTCGAGAGAAACACGGTCAACTGCCGTGTTCTCGCCAAACTGCTTGCTTAAATTGCGAATTGTTAATAACTGCATATTTTTCAATCTGGAGGGAAATGAAGCAAGTCGATGTTACAAAAGGATATTGCGTAAATATGTCAATATCGTGAAGCACTTAAACCACTCGAACCCCGCCGCGCCATACTGCTCGGACAATCGGTTGGCGCCGTCCATCTGGTAGATTGATCATGCGAACTTGCACCAAGTCGGATCGCAAACCCACCTCAAGACTACCCCGGTCGTGAAGCCCTATCGATTTAGCCGGATTGCGACTGACCAAGGCCACCGCCTGTGGCAAGCTTAGATCGGTGGTTTCTGTTAGGCGAACAGTGGCTGACATCAAACTGCCGGGCACGTAGTCGGAAGACAAAATGTCGACCAGGCCTAATTTGGCCAATTCAATGGCAGACACGTTGCCAGAATGCGACCCCCCGCGAACTACATTGGGGCCCCCCATGATGGTTAACATCTTGCGGGCCCTAGCCGCTTGAGCGGCCGCAACGGTGGTGGGAAACTCACACACAGTAGCCCCTTCGGCAAATGCCTCTTCCACATGAGCTACTGTGGTGTCGTCATGGCTGGCCAGTGCAATTTGATTGTTTTGGCAGTATTTGGTGAGATAGGCACGGTGAGGCTTGGCATAGCGCGCCTGGGCATCTTGGGCCATGGCCACGCGCTCTTCAAATTTCTGTTGGGTCCAGCCTTTTTTGCCAGAAAAATAGATCCAAGCATGTTCAATGTTTTCCCATTGACGCTGGCCTGGCGTGTGGTCCATGACGGAAATCATTTTGACCAAGTCGTGTCCCGCAAAAGGCTTGAATAATTCAAGGGTGTTGGGCGCTGGTAATTCACAACGCACATGCAAATAATGATCAGCACGCAGCACACCACGATTTACAAAATCTGAAATACAGTTCAAAACCGTGTCCCAATCATTGCCGCGAACGCTGTCTGGATCGGCCTCCCCTACCCCTAATGCATCCAACACTGTGGTAATACCGGCCGCTGCAATTTCGGCATCGTGTGCAAGCAAAGCAGGCGAATCATCCCAACGTACTTTGGGCCGAGGCATCATGTGGCGTTCAAAGTTGTCGGTGTGAACCTCAACCAAACCAGGAATGAGGTAGTCACCCTGCAAATCGATGGCCTGTGTCACCGAGCTTGAGCCTTGATCAATGTGTTGAATCAAACCATGCTGACTGGTCAGGCTGCCCTTCACCACTTCATCTTGAAGCACTAATTGCGCGTTGGTGAAAACGACAGGGGTAGAAGTGGGCGAGTTCATTAGTTTGCTTCCAATGGCAACATGGACACTGTTCGGCTGACAACTTCTTGAGCAACCGAGTCATCGTGAAAAATTCCGAGAATGGCAATGCCTTTACTGCGAGCTTGAACAATCATGTCAATCACAGTTTGCGTGTTGACTGGGTCCAAGGAAGCTGTGGGCTCATCGAGCAAAAGCAAGGGACGAGGTTTGATAAAGCTTCGGGCTAGGTTAATGCGCTGCTGTTCACCGCCAGAAAATGTGGCGGGTGGCAGTTGCCATAAAGATTCAGGAATACTCAATCGGGTGAGCCAATGCGCGGCCTCCTCACGGGCTTGCTCGCGACTGATAAGGTCTAGGCCGTTTTCAAGCAAGGGCTCGGCCACAATGTCAATGGCTGAAACCCGCGGAATGACCCTTAAGAATTGACTCACATACGCCATCGAATGACTGCGCAAATGCAAAACAGATCTTGCACTGGCTTGGGTCATGTCAATGAATTGGCCTTCGGTATTGCGCACCAAAATTTCTCCTGAACTGGCGCGGTAGTTTCCGAAGGCCAGTTTGAGAACAGTGCTTTTGCCCATGCCGGAGGGGCCACTTAATCGCACACACTCACCTTGACTTAAAGTCAAATTAAAGTTGTGCAACACGGTCAAAGCGGTGCTATTTTGCAAATGCAATAAAAATTTCTTGCTCAGATTTTTCATCTGCAGCATGGGCATCGCGTCTTTATTTTGAACGGTCATGGCTGCAATACCGAGGAAACCAACAACTGCGTGTAAGGATGCTGAGGGTCGTCTAGAACTTGGTCGGTCAAGCCTGTTTCAACAGCTTGACCGTTTTGCATGACCATCATGCGTTGTGCCAAGAGCCTGGCCACTGCCAAGTCGTGCGTCACAATGATGGCAGCCAAGTTCATTTGGCGTGTCAGGGTGCGCATCATGTCCAGCAGTTTGGCCTGCACGGAAACGTCCAATCCAGAGGTCGGTTCGTCCATGAACACCAAACGCGGCTGAGTGATTAA
>CAMDJU010000306.1 GCA_945900695.1 Bordetella parapertussis
GTGGCCTTGAAAGTCCTCGGCCACCATGCGCGCCAAGATGTCGCTGGCGCTGCCGGCCCCAAAGGCGGTGACCACGCGCACCGGTTTGTTCGGCCACTCTTGGGCTTGCACCGTGGGCAAAGCACTGGCTACGGCCAGCGCAATGGTCACAAGGGTTGAGGTTAGTTTCATGCATGTCTCCTTAGGTTGTATGGATGGGTCAGCGGCTTTGGTTGCGGTCGCGCCCGAGGGTAAAGCCCGCGTCTACTTTGAGCATTTGCCCGGTGATCACGGCGTCGGGTTCGAGCAGCCACACCACCGCGCGGGCAATGTCTTCGGGTTGGCTGATCTTGCCCAGGGCCGACAAGTCGCTGAAGTCTTGTTTGACCCGTTGGTACGAGGCCTCACCCAAACCGTCGCGCATCCAGCGCCCTTCGATCATGCCGGGCATGACACCGTTGACACGGATTTTGGGGGCCAAGGTGCGGGCCAGGCTGATGGTCAAGGTGTTCAGCGCGGCCTTGGACAGCACATAGGGGTAGGAGCTGCCGCGCCCGGTTTCACCCGCCAGTGAAGACACGTTGACGATGGCCGCGCCATCGACCATGTGCTTGGCCGCTGCGCGTGACATTTGAAACGGGCCAATGGCGTTGACGGCATAGATGTCTTGAAAGTCTTGCGCGCTCACCGCGTCCATGTCGGTCAAGGGCACAAAGGTGGTGGTTCCTGCGCAATTGGCCAAGGCATCGATGCGGCCCCAGCGTTCATGGGCGGCTTGGGCCAGGGCTTGGCAGTCGGCGTCTTGGGCCACATTGACGGCCATGGCCAAGGCCTGCACGCCATGGGCTTGGCAGGCTTGCACCACGGCATCGGCGTTTTGCCGGTTGCGCTGATAGGTGAGGGCCACGTGGTAGCCGCGCTGGGCCAACATGAGCGCGGTGGCCGCACCCACACCACCGGCGCCGCCGGTCACGATGGCCACGCGTTGGGGCTGATTCATGCGCATGTCCCTTTCAAACCGCTGCTTCAAAGTACTGGCGCACCACCGACTCGGCCACGCAAGCAGGGCGCTCTTCGCCTTGGATCTCGATGGTCACGCTGAAGGTCATTTGCACGCCACCGGCGATGTCTTCCAGTTTGGCCAGCACGAAGCGGCCTCGCACTTGGCGATCCACCTTCACCGGGTTGGTGAAACGCACCCGGTTCAAACCATAGTTGATGCCCATTTTGCAAAACGGCAAAGCCATGTGCTGGTCGTAAAAACGCCCCAGCAGCGACAGCGTTAAAAAGCCGTGGGCGATGGTGCAACCAAAGGGCGACTCTTTGGCCGCGCGCACCGGGTCCACATGGATCCACTGCGGGTCGTCGGTGGCCTGGGCAAACAGGTCGATGCGCTTTTGGTCGATCAGCACCCAGTCGGTGACAAAGGCCTCTTGGCCCACGGCTTGGCGCAGTTCTTCGATGTTGTGGAAGGTGCAATGGTTGGACATGGTCGCCACTTTCTAGGCAGTTGGGGTGGGGGTGAGTTGGTCGCGCAAAGCGCGTTTGAGCACTTTGCCATTGGCATTGCGCGGCAAGGGCGTGGTGGAGAGGGTGATGGACTCAGGCACCTTGTAGTCGGACAAACGTTGGGCGCAGTGGTCGCGCAACAAAGCTTCGCTGGTGCCGTCTTGGCGCAAGGTAACAAAGGCGTGCACCCGCTCGCCCAGCACCGGGCAGGGCTTGGCAACCACGGCGCTCTCGACCACGTCGGGGTGTTCGTACAAGGCGTTTTCCACCTCGATGGTGTAGATCTTGTAGCCCCCCCGGTTGATCATGTCTTTGATGCGGTCGTGCACCCGCACATAACCCTGCGCGTCGATCGAACCCAGGTCGCCCGAATGCCAAAACCCAGCGGTGAAGTTGTCGGTCGTGGCCTGTGGGTTGTCCCAATAGCCTTTGACCACCATCGGGCCTTTGATCCAAAGCTCCCCCATCTCACCGGCGGGCAACTCGTGGCCTTGGGCGTCCATCACCCGCATGTCGGCGCAAGCCAGTGGCTTGCCCACGGTGTCGTTGTGGGCGGCGGTGTCGCCCTGGGGCATCAGGGTGGCGGGGGACGTGGTTTCGGTGGAGCCGTAGCAGTTCATCAACATGAGCTTGGGCATTTTGATGGCGAGTTTTTCGATGGTGGCCACCGGCATGGGTGCACCGCCGTAGGCACCCACGCGCCAGGTGGACAAATCGATGTCATCAAACTCGGGGCACAGCATGCACAGGTTGTACATGGCCGGCACCATCAAGGTGTGGGTCATGCGCTCGCGCTGGGCCAGTTGCAAAAACGCAGCGGCCTTGAACTGCGGCATGATGACCAGCTTGCCCGCACTCAGCACCAGGGTGGTGATCAAGGCCACCAAGCCCGTCACATGGCTCAGCGGCACGGTGGCCACCGAGCTGTCTTGCGGGCCCAATCCCATGGCAATTTGGTAGTGCATGGACGAGTGCACCAAGCTCAGGTGGGTGAGCATGGCGCCCTTGGGCCGCCCGGTGGTGCCCGAGGTGTACAAAATGACCGCCGTGTCTTCTTCGTTGACGGGGGTCACGTCGGTCAATGGTGTGTGCGCTTGCCAATCGGCATACAAGGCTGAACCTGGGCACGCGGCCATGGCCACGCGGTGGCGCAGTTGAGGTGCTTCGCTGGGTCTGGGCAACAGCTCGGCCAAGTCGGCCTCGTGCAGCACACACACCGCCGCGCAATGCGACAAGGCATAAGCCAAGCCCGGCTTTTGCTCACGGATGCTCAGCGGCACGCAAATGGCGCCGATTTGCGTGGTGGCAAACAAGGCCACCACAAACTCGATGCGGTTGCCGAGCAACAAGGCCACGCGGTCGCCCGCACCCACGCCGTGTTCGCGCAAGGCACCGGCCAAGGCTTGGCTGGCGTGTTGCAGTTGGCGGTAGGTCATGCGCTGCTGGTCGCAGACCAAGGCCACGCCATTGGGGTTGCCATCCACGGCTTGGGTCAGCATGTCGTGCAAACTGTGCCAACGCTTTTCAAAACAAGTCACCACCCGGTCGCCGTGGTGCGCCTCTTGGCGCATGGCGGGCCAGGTGTCATCCCACTGACGCATCGTTGTCTCCTGTGAGGGGCGGCATGCGGTGGTCCAGCAGCAACCAAATGGCGGCTTTTTGCCAATGCAAGCCTGCATGCATGGAAGCATAAACGCCGCCGGGCAAGGCCTGGGAGAACACAAATTTCAAGGCATTCAAGCCGGGCACCTCATAGCGCAGCACGGGCGAGTCAAAGCACGGTGCGGTGATGGCGCGCACCCGCTCGGGGGTGAGGTATTGGCG
>CAMDJU010000307.1 GCA_945900695.1 Bordetella parapertussis
CAATTTGTTTGGACAAGCTGTTGCGCCGGGCTTGTAGCTCCTCGGTGTGGGTTTGCAGGGTTTTGCGCTCGCCCTCCATGGCCTGAAAGGCGCTGACATCCAAAAAGGTTTGCGGGGATTTGCGGGCGTTGAGGCGCTCCAAGACATGCGGCAAGTCGCGTCGGAGCAAATTGATATCGAGCATGGAGGACGATTGTAATTTTTATCGGGCCCGGCGACGGCTGCAGGCATCAGGCATCGTTTTTGAGGCCTTTGGGCAGGGGAAATTTGATGGTCTCTTGGATACCGTCCAAGGTGCGCACCGAGACCGCGCCCAGGGCACGCAAGCGGGTGATGACTTGCTGCACCAAGATGTCGGGCGCAGACGCACCTGCGGTCAGGCCTATGCGTTGTTTCCCATCAAACCAGGCCGCTTGCAACTCGTCGGCATGGTCCACCATGTAGCTGGGTGTGCCGTACTTTTGCGATACATCGCGCAAGCGGTTGCTGTTGGAGCTGCTGGGGCTGCCCACCACGATCACGATGTCCACTTGGGGGCTGAGCAACTTGACCGCGTCTTGGCGGTTTTGGGTGGCATAGCAAATGTCTTGCTGTTTGGGCGGGCGAATTTGCGGAAAGCGTTTTTGCACAGCGGCCATGATTTCGGCCGCGTCGTCCACGCTCAAAGTGGTTTGGGTGACGACGGCGAGCCGCTCGGTTTGCAAGGGTTGAACGGTGGCCACTCCGTCCACATCTTCAACCAAGTGGATGCCCTCGGACAATTGGCCCATGGTGCCTTCGACTTCGGGGTGGCCTTTGTGGCCAATCATGATGAACTCATAGCCCTCGCGGTGCAATTTGGCCACTTCGACATGCACCTTGGTGACCAAGGGGCAGGTGGCATCAAACACCCTGAACCCACGCCTTTCGGCCTCGTGCTCAACCGCCTTGGGCACCCCGTGCGCGCTGAACACCAAGGTGGCACCGGGGGGCACATCGCTCAAGTCTTCAATGAAGATGGCGCCCCGCGAGCGCAAGTCATTGACCACGTGGGTGTTGTGCACGATTTCATGGCGCACATAAATGGGCGCGCCAAATTTGCTCAGGGCGTGCTCGACGATGTCAATGGCGCGGTCCACACCGGCGCAAAAACCCCGGGGTTCGGCCAAAATGATTTCAGATGGCGACACAGCGCTCATAAAACACCTATCAGTTGAACTTCAAATTGCACGGCTTGCCCGGCCAGGGGGTGATTGAAGTCAAACAACACCGCCGAGTCACCCAGTTGGCAAACCGCGCCTGCATAACTGCCCGCCCCATCGGGCGCAGGAAAAGCGACCACGTCGCCCACGGCATAACGCTCATCGGGGTCACCCAGTTGGCGCAGCATATCGCGGCTCACCCACTGGATCATGTCGGGGTTGCGCGGGCCAAAGGCTTCGCCAGCGGCCAATTGGAAGGTGGTGTGTGCGCCATCGGCCAAGCCCATCAAATGCTGCTCCAGTGCAGGCGACAACTCGCCCGACCCCAGGGACAAGGTGGCGGGTTTGCCGCCAAAGGTATTGATGATGTCGCCTTGCGGCCCCGTCAGGCGGTAGTGCAAGGTCAAAAAGGCGCCGGGCGTGACATGCACAAGGGGTTCGGTGATGGGGGTGGTCATAAAGCTTTGGGGGTTCTCACCCCATTGTAGAAATCCCTGAGACTGGCCTGTCAACGTTTAGGGCTCGGGTGACATTAGAACAAAAATACTCCACCCATACCCCCATGCGCGATTTACCCACCGATGTGCGCCCCCGAGAAAAGCTGCTGGCCCGGGGCCCTGAGGCCCTGAGCGACACCGAACTGTTGGCCTTGCTGCTGCGCACTGGAACCCGTGGCCGGCATGTGCTGCAAATGGCCCATGAGTTGCTGGCGCAATTTGGCGGCATCTCGGGCTTGCTGCAAGCCCAGGCCAAGGACTTGCAGCGCTTCAAGGGCTTGGGGGGCACGGCCAAGCGGGCCGAGTTGCTGGCGGTGTTGGAGCTGTCCCGCCGCGCCTTGGCCGAGCAACTGCGCCAACGGCCGGTGTTGGATTCACCCGAACGCGTCAAGCAGTATTTGCAACTGCAATTGGGCCATTTGGGTCACGAGGTGTTTGCACTGCTGTTGCTCGACAACCAACACCATTTGTTGCATTACCGCGCCATGTTCCAGGGCACGCTGAGCCAAGCCAGCGTGTACCCCCGCGAAGTGGTCAAACTGGCGCTGGATGTGGGCGCCAGTGGGGTGGTGTTGGCCCACAACCACCCCAGTGGCAGTGTGCAAGCCTCGGCCGCCGACAAAGCCCTGACGCAAACCCTGAAGTCGGCCCTGGCCTTGGTGGACGTGCGGGTGTTGGACCACATCATCGTGGCCCCGGGGTGTGCCTTGTCCATGGCCGAAGCGGGGTTGATCTAAAAAAGCCCCTCCTTTGGCATCCAATGAGATGCATCGGTCTGCCATCCTGAGGCACGCCGTGACAGGGCGAATCAAGCAGGGCTGTGGCTGGCTATGATGCCAGCCATGATGTCAGCCACCTGCGTGGCATCGACCCCACCCCAGCCTGTGTTGCCCACCATGAAATCGCGCTCCCTGAAAGACCTAGATGCGTTGCGCCAAACATTGGCCCAGCAGCAAGCGCAAGCGGCATTGGCGGCCCAAGCCCGCGCCGAAGCGCAGCGCCAAGCGCGGGCCGAAAAAGAGCTGTTTGTGCGTGCGGTCGGGGCCGTCAAACCCCTCTCCCCCCAAGCGCGTGTGCGCTTGCAAAGCCCAGCGCCCGCGCCCGAACCCTTGCAATTGCAACGCGACCAAGCGGCGGTGCTGCGCGAAAGCATGAGCGATGAGATCGACATCAGCAGCATGATCGAAACCGACGACCAACTCAGCTACCTGCGCGAAGGCATGGGCCGCGATGTGATCCGCAAGCTGCGCCAGGGCGATTGGGCTTTGCAAGGCGAGATTGACTTGCACGGTCTGCGCAGCGATGAGGCGCGCGAGGCCTTGGGCGGCTTTATCCGCCAAGCCCACCGCCAAGGTTGGCGCTGCGTTCGCGTGGTGCATGGCAAGGGCCTGGGGTCACCGGGCAAAACACCGGTGCTCAAAAACAAAGTGCTGCGCTGGTTGGTGCAAAAAAGCGAGGTCTTGGCGTTTGTACAAGCCACCCCGTCTGAAGGCGGGGCGGGGGCCTTGCGGGTGTTGCTGGCCCCAGGGTCGGGATCCAGCAACCTCACGCCCCGTTGAGGTTGCGCATCCAATCGGCGGTCTGAAAAAAGCTCTCTTGCAAGCGGGTTTGCAAGGCTTCT
>CAMDJU010000308.1 GCA_945900695.1 Bordetella parapertussis
AAAATAGGGCCCAGTGCCGAGTTCAGCCCCAGGGCAGTGCAGAAGTAAAAGGTGACGTACATGCCCAGCATCAAAAACTCGCCCTGGGCAAAGTTGATGACCCGCATTAAGCCAAAGATCAAACCCAGGCCCACACACATGAGCCCATAAACGGATCCAATCAATAAGCCAGCGACGACTGCTTGCAAGATGTTTTCAATAAAGACCAAAGAACTCATCGGATTGGAAATTCAGCGCAGGGCCAAATCAAGGGGTTAACAAACAAACAATATCGTACGGGCAATGAAACAAAAAACAATCAGGGTAATTTCTGAGTCAGGAAAAAAAGCCACAAAAATTCATGCGCAGCGACAACAAAACGCCTCAATCAACCTTCAAACTTCAAAGGTTAAAGTCGGCGGTGGTCATTGATCAACATGTCAATTGGGCGACAACAGCCATCGACCTGTGGTGCGCCCAGCCTCTACCGCTTGATGGGCCTGGGCCGCTTCGCTCAAGGGAAGTTTTCGTTCGATCACAGGGGTCACCTGCCCTCTTTGCATCAAGGTGAGCACGTCCTCGAGTTGACTGCGCGAGGTGCTGGTCACCGACAACAACGACTGGTTTTTCAAGAAAAATTGGGCCGGGTTGAAAGGTACAAACTCACCTGTCAATTGACCAATCATGAGCCAACGCCCCTGGATGGCCAAGCTTTTGCGCATGTCTTCAAACAAAACGGTTCCGACATTGTCAACAATCACATCCGCCCCGTGGCCTTGGGTCATCTCGCGCACCAAAGGCGCAAAGGGCTCACCACGCTGGTGCAAGACCACTTCATGGGCGCCCATTTTTCGAATCAAATCGACTTTGTCAGCCGATGTCGTCTGCGCCAAGACGCGGGCGCCCGCCAAGCGGGCCAATTGAATCGCATGCAGGCCCAAACCACCGCCAGCACCGGTGACCAAGACGGTTTCACCCATTTGCACCCGGCCCACGTCACGCACTGCATTCAACACGGTGCCTACCGCACAAGCAGCCACCGCCGCATGATCTAAGTCAACGCCATCAGGCACACGGGCAATGCAGTCAGAAGAAATGGCCAGGTATTGCGCATACCCACCAACCAAGCCCACATCACCCAAAAAAACTCGCTGCGCACAAAGTGGCTCAAACCCCGATCGACAAAATCGGCAATGGCCACAGATGTACGAGCGCTGGGTGGTGGCCACAAGGTCTCCCACCTTGAAACCCTTGACCTGAGAACCCAGCTCCAGCACCGTGCCCGCCACTTCGTGACCCAATACGCAGGGGAGGCTCACCCCGGCCTTGAGCGTTCCGTTGCGCGTCAGCACATCATGGAAACACACACCACAACTGTGGACTTTCAACACCAACTCATGGCCTTGCGGTTGGGGGTCGGGAATGTCTGTGTACGTCAAGGCGTCCAAACCACCTGCTTTGTTCACCACAACCGCTTTCATGCCGTCTCCTGTGCCATGGGCTTGAATTTCAACAAAGTGACATCGCTTCCCTCGACCCGCTCAAAAACAGCATGAACTTTCATGCCGATCCGAATGTCTGGCGTGTCCACCCCCACCAAGTTGGAATAAAAGCTCACACCATTGGTCATTCGCACTTGAACCACCGAGTAAGGCACATCCGCCGCAAAGCCGGGCCAATAGGCTTTGTGGAAAGTGCAAAAAGACTCCACCTCACCCTGGCCATCCACCGCCAACCAGTCACAGGTTTCGCTGTGGCAATGGGGGCAATGCCGCGATGCTGGGAAACGCGGCGCATGGCAGTCCATGCAAGTTTGCAACATCAAACGCCCCTGGCGCAGACCATCCCAAAAACGAACATTGAAGGGATCGTCGGCACTGGGCAAGGGTTTGGCAGGCACAGGTCTTGACCCAACCAAGGGTGTATGTTTATCGCTCATGGGTGGTGTACAAAATAGAGCTGATCACGGGCGCTGCAGCCATGTAATGAACGAATTCTGCACCGGGGACTTGGCGCTCGCCGCAGTTGCCACGCAGTTGGCGCACCGCCTCCACATTGAGCGCCCAACCTTGCATATAGGACTCCGACAAATGGCCGCCAGAGGTGTTGGTGGGGTATTGCCCGCCCAACTTCAAGGTGCCACCTTGAACAAACGAGCCGCTTTCGCCCACGGGGCAATAGCCAAACCCCTCCAAGCTGAACATCACAGTGGGCGAAAAATTGTCATACACCATCAGGGCATCCACATCGGCGTGCGAAATACCGGCCTTGGCAAATGTTTCTGCACCCGCCTGCGCCATGGGCTCGCGCCAAAAATCCTCTGGCGGAAAGGTGGAGTCCACAAATTGAGAGCGCTGCGCAAAGGCCGCCACATGAACCGGTGTTTGGCGCAAATCGCGGGCACGGTCTGCCAAAGTCATGATCATGGCCACACCGCCGTCATTGATCAGGCAGTAATCGAGCAAGCGCAAAGGCTCACAAATGAACCTGGCGTCCAAAAATGTGTCGAGGTCAAAGGTTTTGCGCATCACCGCCTGTGGGTTGAGGCTGGCATGGTGTCTGAATGCCATGGAGACTTCAGCCAATTGATCGGGCCGTGTGCCGTACATGGCCATGTGGCGTTGCCACATCAAGGCGTGGAAAGCGCCTGGCGAGGTCATGCCGTAGGGAAACCACAGGCCCGCACCACCGCTGCCATAGTTGTCGCTCTCTCCACCATAGCGTGCACCGGCGGATTTGCCATTGTTGCCATAGACCAAGGCCACGGTTTTGGCCAAACCAGCTTGCAAAACAGCCGCTGCGGTTTGAATACAAATACCGCTGAAACGACCGTGTCCCGGGGTGGTCAAGGTGTACGACGGATTGATGCCGCACAACTCCGCAAAGCGTTGGTAATCAGGTATTCGGTTCAGGATCAAACCGTCAATGTCAGAAAAATCCAACCCAGCATCGGCCAACGCATCCTTCAAGGCCCACAGCCCCAGGTCATAGGCATCCAATTCGGGCATGGTGGCATAGCGGGTATTGCCCACACCGACCACACTGGCGCGCAGTTGAGAAGAATTCATGTTGGCATCAAAATTGATAACGGCGCAGGCCACCGTCAACCGGAATCAAGGTGCCCGTGATGTAACTGGCCAAGTCCGAGGCCAGGAAACAAACCAGATGCGCCAAGTCTTGGGCTTGCCCATAGCGACGCATGGGGATGTGGTTGTCCATTTGGTCTTGGCGAAACGCGGCCGAGTGGTTGCGCTGAATTTGCTCAGAATCGATGTGCCCAGGGGGAATGC
>CAMDJU010000309.1 GCA_945900695.1 Bordetella parapertussis
CGATGAGCAGCACCCATTTTGGTTTTCAGTCGGTTGACGAGCGAGACAAGTCGCGCATGGTGCGCGGCGTGTTTGATTCGGTCGCCAGCCGTTACGACGTGATGAACGACCTCATGTCAGCTGGCTTGCACCGCGCCTGGAAGGCCTACACCGTGATGGTGGCCGATGTGCGGCCTGGCATGCGGGTGCTCGACATTGCCGGAGGCACCGGTGACTTGGCCATGGCCTTTGCGCCTTTGGTGGGCACGCAAGGCCAGGTGGTGCACACCGACATCAATGAAGCCATGCTGCGCACCGGGCGCGACCGGTTGATCGATGCGGGCTTTTCCTTGCCCACCCTGGTGTGCGATGCCGAACAATTGCCCTTTCCCGACCAGTACTTTGACCGCGTCAGCGTGGCTTTTGGTTTGCGCAACATGACCCACAAAGACGCTGCCCTGAAAGAAATGCACCGCGTGCTCAAGCCCCTAGGGCGTTTGCTGGTGCTGGAGTTTTCCCGGGTGGCCAAGCCCCTGCAAAAAGCCTACGATTGGTATTCGTTCAACGTCTTGCCCAAATTGGGCCAGTGGGTGGCAGGTGACCCCGACAGTTACCGTTATCTGGCGGAGTCAATTCGCATGCACCCAGATCAAGCGGGGTTAAAGACCCTGATGCAAGATAGTGGTTTCGGCCATGTGGATATTCACAACCTCAGTGCCGGGGTGGTGGCATTGCATGTTGCAATACGCTGTTGACAGTTTTCGCGGTCTTTTTGACGGAGCCTTCCCATGAAACTTTGGACCTTGATCCTCGCCAGTGCCCTGGCATTCACCAGTTTGCACGCCGATGCCTCTAAGCGCTTGGGTGGCGGCAAGTCAGTGGGACAGCAGTCCAACAGCGCGACACAGAGCCAAGCGGCCAAGCCCGCCGCACCGGCCCAGGCAACACCTGCCACGCCGGCACCTGCACCAGCAGCCGCCCAACCCCAACGCCGCCCTTGGGGCGCCATGCTGGGTGGTTTGGCCGCCGGTTTGGGCTTGGCTTGGTTGGCCCACTCCATGGGTTTGGGGGCCGAGTTTGGTCAGTTCTTGATGTTTGGCCTGTTGGCATTGGCCATCATGATGGTGGTGGGCTACTTCATGCGCCGCCGCCAAGCGCAGTCGGCGCCCAGCCCCTTCGCGTTTGAAGGCGCTGGTGCTCCAGCGCAACCCCAAAGCCCACCCCAATACAACCCCCGCAATGTGGGCAACGATGCTTCGGCCAGACCCTGGGAGGGGCAAACCGCTTCATTCGAGCCAGCCACGCCTGCGCGCCAAGGCCTGAGCATTGGCTCCGGTGTTGCCGGGAGTGCCACCACCTGGGGTATTCCAGCTGGTTTTGACGTCGAGGGCTTTGTGGCTGCTGCCAAACAAAACTTTGTCCACTTGCAAGATGCTTGGGATCGCTCTGACATTCCGGCCCTCAAGGCCATGATGACCGACACCATGTTGGACGAAATCAAGGTACAGTTGGCTGAGCGTGAATCCCTGGCTCCGGGCCTAGTCAATAAGACCGAGGTGGTCAGCTTGCAAGCCCAGTTGTTGGGCATTGAAGAGTTGGAAAACGACTTCCTGGCCAGCATTGAGTTCACCGGTTTGATCCGCGAAGACCCCAGCGATGGGCCCAGCCCTTTCCGTGAAATCTGGAACATGGGCCGACCCAAGCAAGGCCAAATGGGCTGGCTGGTCGCGGGGGTGCAGGCCCTGCAGTAAAAATCGCTGCACACGATCGGGAATAATCGGGGACTATGGAAACACAGTCCCCTTTTTCTTGGTGGGTACAACAGGCCCAAACCATCGCCAGCCGCATCCAACCGCCCGCTTGGCTGATCGATGAGGGCCAGCAACGGGCGGTGTTGCTCATCAACCATGTATTGATGCAAGAGCCCCAGGCTTGCGAACGCCTGCGCCGCGTGGCCGGTCAGCGGGTTGAGGTGCGTTGGCGCCAGTTCAGCTTTTGCGTGGTGTTCACCCCGGCAGGCTTGATCGACAAGGCTGAGCCCTTTCAAAAACCGCATTTGGTGCTGGAAGTCGCCGAGCCCTCTCCCTTGGCCCTGGCGAAGTCTTTGGCCAGCGGACAAAAACCCCCCATCCACATCGAGGGTGATGTGCAACTCGCCGCCGAGGTCAATTGGCTGATCGACCACGTCCGCTGGGACTTGGAAGAAGACCTCTCCCGTCTGTTGGGTGACGCCCGCGCCCATGTGGTGATGGGCGTGGCCCGACAAATGACCCAGGCCCTGCGCCAATGGATGGCCCGTTCTGGGGCCAACCCAAGTGCGCGCAGCGATGGCCGGGTTGGGCTTCCATGACGCGCATGTTTCGCGGCATCTTTATTCTCTGGGTGGTGTTTCGACACGGCCTGGACGAGCTGGTGTTGTCGGGCTTTCAACAGCCCGGCTTGCGGCTTCTGCGCCGCGTGGTCAGCCTAGGGCGCAATTTGTCCACCCCGCGTGGCCAGCGCTTGCGTGAGGCCCTGGAGTCGCTGGGCCCCATATTTGTTAAGTTCGGCCAAGTTTTGTCCACCCGGCGCGACTTGCTGCCCACCGACATCGCTGATGAGTTGGCTTTGCTGCAAGACCGGGTGCCCCCGTTCTCATCCGATGTGGCGGTGGCCACCATAGAGCGCGCTTTGGGCGCGCGTGTGGATGAATTGTTTGTATCGTTTGACCGCATCCCCGTGGCCAGTGCATCCATTGCCCAAGTGCACTTTGCCAAACTGCGCGGCAAAGACGGGCAAGTGCGCGATGTGGCGGTCAAGGTGCTGCGCCCGGGCATGCTGAGTGCGATTGAAAAAGACCTCGGGCTGATGCGCACCATGGCGCAGTGGCTGGACCGCTTGTCCAGCGACGGCAAGCGCTTAAAGCCGCGCGAGGTGGTGGCCGAATTCGACAAGTACCTGCATGACGAACTGGACCTGGTGCGCGAGGCCTCCAACGCCGCGCAACTGCGCCGCAACATGCAGGGCTTGGACTTGGTGCTGATCCCCGAGATGTTTTGGGAATACTGCCGCAACGAGGTGATCGTGATGGAGCGCATGAACGGCGTGCCCATCAGCCAGGTGGACCGCTTGCGCGAAGCGGGCGTGGACATCGCCAAGCTGGCGCGTGACGGGGTGACGATTTTCTTCACCCAGGTGTTTCGCGATGGGTTTTTTCATGCCGACATGCACCCCGGCAACATCCAAGTCAGCATCGCGCCTGAGAGTTTTGGGCGCTACATCTCGCTGGACTTTGGCATCGTCGGC
>CAMDJU010000310.1 GCA_945900695.1 Bordetella parapertussis
CATCGGGGTCGACTTTTTCGCCGCGCATGATGCGCAAGGAGTCCTCTGCCGAGGCCACTCGCAATGCGGTGTTTTGCACCCACACGCGCGAGCCATCATCCAACTCAATGACATATCGCGCATCCAGGTGCGCTTGGGTGCTACCGCTCAATATCAATTGAAAATCTGCGCCCCCAGGCAGCACCCGCCCATTCATGTGGGGGCCCGTCACCGTACCACCCGTGATGGGGATCATGCGCCGCAGGCCTGCAGGGGTTTGACCGACTTCGATCGGGGCGGCAATGGTCACAGCCAAGTCACACAGGTGCTCCAGCGTGGGGGGTGGCAAGGTTTTATTCATCGTTAAGTTCTCCAATTCAAATGCCAGGGCGCTCTTGTCAAGTCTACCGACCCGCGCCGCAAGGGCCGGGCCGCTTGGCCCAACGCCCATCACCTGTCACGGCCATAAAAATGATCAATGTGTTTTGCAAGTTGGGCATTCATTTCAAGGGAAATCGCTGCCTAAAATGAGTATTGGCAATTTGCATTGCAAATGACAATTTAACCGGGCCGTCCACATGCGTTCATTTGCTCATCAACACAAACCCATTGGCGACCTTTGGGGCGGTTTATCCGCCATGCTGGTGGCCTTGCCGTCGGCCATTGCCTTTGGCGTCACGATTTTTTCACCCCTGGGCAGCGCTTTTGGTGCCCAAGGTGCGATGGCCGGCATGATGGGCGCGGCGGCCTTGGGCCTGGTGGCCGCCCTCTTTGGTGGCACGCCCCGTTTGATATCGGCGCCCAGTGCCCCGGCGGCGGCTGTGCTGGCCGCCTTGACCCTGCAAATGGTGCAGCTTGGCAACGATGCGGCCCATGTGATTTTGAGTTTGTTTTTGGTTGCCTTGCTCAGCAGCCTGATTCAGCTCTCCTTTGGGGTCATGCGCCTGGGTGAATTGATCAAATACATGCCCTACCCGGTGGTGAGCGGCTATCTCAGTGGGGTGGGATTGATCATGGTGTTGGGTCAATTGCCCAAATGGCTGGCACTGCCCAAAGAAATGAATGTCTGGCAATGGCTCAGTGCACCCGAGTTGTGGCAATGGCCCTCTTTGCTGGTGGGCTTGGCGACAGTGATGGGCATGCTGCTCGCACCCCGCCTGTCCAAACGCGTTCCCGGGGTGATCCAGGGCTTGGTGGCCGGCATGGTCGTTTACTGGGCCATGGCTTGGAGCGCTTGGCCTGAGTTGTTGAACCTGCATGACAACCCACTGATCATCGGCCCCTTGAACGTCAATCTTGCAGCGTTCATGGACGGCGTGACCGGGCCGTGGGACCAGTTGATGGCCTTGGGCTTGCCGCCTTGGCAGCAAATTGTGTTGCCGGCCATGACCTTGGCTGTGCTCTTGTCGATTGACACCCTGAACAAATGCCTGGTGTTGGATGCCATCACCGGCGCGCGGCACGACTCCAACCAAGAGCTGCGGGGGCAGGGCTTGGGCAATTTGGTATCGAGCTTGATTGGCGGGGCCACAGGCTCGGGCTCGATGGGGGCCAGTTTGGTGAGCAAAGCCAGCGGGGGCAGCACGCATTTGTCGGGGGTGTTTCAGGGGCTGGGGTCTTTGGTGGTGATTTTGTTGCTGACCTCCATGATCGCTTGGATTCCGGTGCCCGCATTGGCCGCCATGTTGGTGGTGATCGGGATGAAGATGATCGACTGGGACTCCCTGCAAATGATTCGATCGCCACAAACCCGGCTTGACTTCGGTGTGATTATTTTGGTGGTGATCGTGGCCAACACGGTCAGCTTGATTGCTGCCTCGGCCGTGGGTATTGGTTTGGCTATTTTTCTGTTCTTGAGCGAGCAAATCCACACCACCACCATCCGCCGCAAAAATTGGGGCAACAAGGTATTTTCTTCACGGGTGCGCAGCCAGCAGGAGCGCGAAATTTTGACCCAAAAAGGCCATCAAACCCTTATTTTTGAGTTGCAAGGCAGCTTGTTTTTTGGCACCACCCATCAACTCTTCAGTGCCATTGAGCCCGAGATCAAAAAAGCCAAATTTGTGGTGCTTGACTTCATGCGGGTGCAGTCCATGGACATGACTGCAGGCCAAATGATTGATCGCATCCGCAGCAACCTGGCAGACCACCAAGCCCGCCTGATCATCACCCGGGTACCAGACCGCTTGCCCAATGGCAGGGATTTGCGCACCTACATCGATCACATGGGGCTTTTATCGGACAACACCGCCAAAGTTTTCACAGAACTGGATGAAGCCTTGGAATGGATTGAAGAAGAGACTTTGCTGCAAGAAGGTTATGTCCACCCGAAAGGTCAAGGTCTTCCCGTGGCCAAGTTTGAACTGTTCCATGGCATGGGCAAATCTGAGTTGGAGGGATTGGACCGGTGCAAAGAAGTTCGCGTTTACCAAGCCGGGGAGTTGGTGCTTGACCCCAACGCCCTGGGGCATGAATTGATGTTGATCAGCCGTGGCGAAGTGAAAGTCAGCTTGAGAACCAGCACGGGCAGTGCCATCCACTTGGCCACTTTGAGCCGCGGCCAATTTTTTGGCGAAATGTCATTTTTGGATGGTCGGGCGCCCTCGGCCTATGTGCACGCCTCGGGGGAGACTGAAATCTTTGCCATCGATCGACAAGCTTTTGCCAAGCTGGCCGCAGGCGACCATGTGATGAGCGTCAGTGTGATGCGGTCATTGGCTTTGGTGTTGGCCGATCGACTGCGGCAAACCAATGTGGAACTGCGCGAAGTCAGGGAAAACTAGGGCAGGCGTTCATTCAATGCGCCTGGTCCCAGTTGGCGCCCATACCCACCTCGGCCAGCAGCGAGACTTTCAGTTCAGCGACGCTGGCCATGATGCGCGGCACTTCGGTTGTCAGCCAATCCACCTCTGAATCGGGCACCTCGAACACCAGTTCATCGTGCACCTGCATGATCATGCGGGTGGCACGCCCCTCTTGGTCCAACACCTGCTGCACTTTCACCATGCTGAGCTTGATGAGGTCGGCCGCGGTGCCTTGCATGGGCGCGTTGATGGCGGCACGCTCTGCGCCACCGCGTCGCGGCCCGTTGGGTGAGTTGATTTCGGGCAAATACAAACGCCTGCCAAACACCGTCTCCACATAGCCTTGGGCTTTGGCTTGGGCGCGGGTGTCGTCCATATAGCGTTTCACACCCGCAAAACGCTGGAAGTAACGCTCGATGTAGTTTTTGGCCGCCGTGTTGTCAATGCCCAGCGCCTTAGCCAAACCAAA
>CAMDJU010000311.1 GCA_945900695.1 Bordetella parapertussis
ACCGGTGGTCCCATCTGAAGGGCGGGGCCGAGCTGGCCCCATGTGCCTCAACCCAATTCAGCGATCAATTCAATTTCCACGCAAGCGCCCATGGGCAACTGGGCCACACCAAAAGCGCTGCGGGCATGGGCACTGCGCGTGCCAAACACCTGGGCGAGCAATTCACTGCAGCCATTGGTCACCAAGTGTTGCTCGGTGAAGGTGGGCGTGGAGTTGACCAGGCTGAGTACTTTGACAATGCGGCTCACATCTTCCAGGGTTTTGCCCTGTGAAATACAGGCTGCTTGTAAAGTGCCGACCAAATCAATGGCAATGGCACGCGCGGCGGCTTGGCCGGTGGCGGTATCGGTGTCCAGGCCGAGTTGGCCCACCCAGGGCTTGCCGTTTTGGCGCGCAATATGGCCACTCAAAAAAACCAACTTGCCGGTGATGGCAAAGGGCACATAGGCCGCAGCTGGCGTGGCCACGGGGGGCAAAGTGATGTTCAAGTCAGCGAGTCGTTGGGCAACGGACATGCGGGTCTCCGATGGGGTTTCAAGGGGTGGTTTCAGGCGAGTGCGCAGTGTAGCGGCCAAGGTCCAGCCCAGCGCCTGGCGTGCAGATAGGGGACGTGGGCGCTCAAGAAAACCCGGCTTGGTGCCGATACACAGGGCATGAACACCTTGATCACCTTATCCCAGTGGGTCATTCGCCGTTTTTTAGCGGCTGGGTCTGTTTGTGCCATGCTTTTTTTGTGGGGTGTGGGCACTGCCCATGCCGAGTGGACCCCGTTGGAAAAAACCGAGCAATTGACCCATTTTTTTGACAAAGATTCGGTCAAGGCCGCCCACGTCACCCGTTATGCCTGGACTTTGACCGAGCTGGCCGATGTCTTGACCAATACCGGCACACCTGGGGCGCCCCCTGCGCCCAAGGTCAAGTCGACCCTCACGCGTTGGCGGGTGCACTGCATCACCGACATGGTGGCTCGGCTGTCGATCAGCTTTTACGAGCAACCCCAGGGCAAGGGTGCGCCGTTGTCGAGCCAAGACGAGACCGAATGGCGGGTGCGCGAAACCCCCATCCGCCCTGGCTCGGTTCAGGCTTTGTTGAAAAAAGAAGTTTGTCAGTAATTAAAAAGAGGTAAATTCGTTCTCACCCGGGGCTGATATGGCCCCGGTGGGAGGGCGAATGAACCCAAACCGCGGCAACGACCGCATCACCCCGGCGGCGCTGGCCTGTGTGGCCGCCAGCGCCGCGCACCTGTGGCACCAACCGCTGTGGCCCCTGTGGGCTTATGCCTTGTGCGCCGTGGCGGCCCTGGCATGGCTGCTGCTGGTAATGCGGCGCACCACGCATGGGTCGAGCCTGGCGTGGATGCACGTGTTTTTTCCCGTCTTGGGCCTGGTGTTTGCGCTGGCGGGCTTGCGTGCCGTGTGGCATGCCGAACACCTGCTGGCACCGGATTTGGAGGGGCGCGACCTGAGCGTGGTTGGCGTGATTTCGGCCTTGCCCCAACGCACCGAAGACAGCCTGCGTTTTCGCTTGGCCATCGAGTCGGCCCATTGGCAAGGCCAGCGCGTGGCTGTTCCCCCCGAAGTGCTGTTGGGTTGGTATGCCGGGCGCTGGGGCCAGCAAGACCATGCCAGCTTTCCCGCTTTGCGGGCTGGAGAACGCTGGCGCATGGTGGTGCGTTTGAAGCAACCCCACGGCCAAGTCAACCCCCATGGTTTTGACTTTGAATTGTGGATGTGGGGTCAAGGCTTGGGGGCCACGGGCTATGTGCGCGCAGGCCGCCATGACCCCGCACCGGTTCGTTTGGACGCCACATGGCAATACCCGGTGGCGCAATCGCGTCAATGGATGCGCGAACGGGTTCAAGCGCGCATTGCCGATCCCCAGTGGTCGGGCTTGATCAACGCCTTGCTCATGGGCGACCAGGCCAGCATCGAACGCGCCGATTGGGACGTGTTTCGCGCCACAGGCGTGGCCCATCTGGTGAGCATTTCGGGCTTGCATGTGACCATGTTTGCTTGGCTGTGTGGCGGTTTGGTGCGTTGGGCTTGGCGGCGCACCGATCGCTGGGGTACTTCTTGGTGTTTGTGGTTGCCCGCTGACCAAGCCGCGCGTTGGGCAGGTCTGGGGTTGGCCGTGCTGTATGCGCTGTTCAGCGGCTGGGGTATTCCCGCGCAACGAACGATATGGATGCTCACCTGGGTCACGGTCTTGGCGGCCACAGGACGCCGCTGGCCCTGGCCCCAGGTGTGGCTCAGCGCCTGTGCCTGGGTGTTGGTGGCCGATCCCACGGCCTTGGGGCAAGCCGGTTTTTGGCTCAGCTTTGTCGCTGTGGGTGTGCTGTTTGCCACGGGTCAAGGGCCGCCCCCAGCCAGCGCGGATGTGTCATGGCCACAGCGCTTGTGGCGCTTGTGGCGCGAGCAACTGGCCATCACTTTGTGCCTGGCGCCTTTGAGTTTGTGGCTGTTTCAACAGGTGTCCGTGGTGGGCTTGCTGGCTAATGCGGTGGCCATTCCGTGGGTGACCTTGTGGGTCACGCCGTTGTGTTTGCTGGGTGCCTTTGTGCCGGTGGCTTGGGATGTGGCCGCGGTTTCATTGCAGGCCTTGGTGGCCGGTTTGAACATTTTGGCCGCATGGCCGGGCGCCGTGTGGAGCACGCCAGCCCCAGCGGCCTGGGCCAGCGCCGCGGCCACGCTGGGCAGTTTGCTGTTGGCCATGCGCTTGCCGGGTGTGCTGCGCGCCATGGGCTTGCCCTTGATGGCCCCGGCTTTGTTGTGGAGCGTGCCTGGCCCAGCGCCCGGCGAGGTGGAGGTGTGGTTTCCCGATATTGGATAAGGCCATGCGGTGCTGGTGCGCACCGCCCAGCATGCCCTGCTGTTTGACACGGGTCCCCGCTACTCGCGCGAGACCGATGCGGGGCAACGCGTCTTGCTGCCTTTGCTGCGCGCCTGGGGCTTGCGCTTGGATGCCCTGGTGCTGAGCCACTCGGACAGCGACCACATCGGAGGCGCGCCAGCGGTGTTGCAAATGAACCCGACCACGCCTTGGTGGGGGTCCTTGCCGCCATCCCATCCCTTGCACCTAAGCCGCCCAGGTCAAGCCTGCCGCGCCGGTGTGGGCTGGGATTGGGATGGGGTGCGGTTTGAATTTCTGCACCCATTGGATGCCAGTCCCAGCCCACGCGCCAAACCCAACACCCTGAGTTGTGTGCTCAGGGTGCAAGCCCAGGGCGGATCG
>CAMDJU010000312.1 GCA_945900695.1 Bordetella parapertussis
GATCTGGCACCGAATCCTCGCACCGATATCTGAACATCCTGGGCATAGTTGTTTCGGTTTAAGGCAACCACTCCCGGCGCTCTGGCCAAGACATCGGACAAGTTAACTTGGGGGCCACTGCTGCGAATGGTTTCTGCATCAATGGTGTAAATGGAAGTGGGTGCGTCAAATTGGCGTTGGGTTAGGCGGCCGCTTTGTACGAGGACTTCGTCGCTAGGCATTGCAACTGGCACTTGCGATTGAGCCATGCTGATGCTCGAACATGACAGCATGGCGATTGGTGTGAAGAAACGAAGGAGGCGAATGTTGATGGGGTTCGATAAATTCATATTCAACAATGAAGAAACTTGAAAATGGGCATTATGCAAAGTTAAAACAATGTTGATCTGACCCCAATTAATGACCCTAATTAGTCAAGTTTGACGTTGGCGGTTTCGATGACTTTTTTCCAACGTGCGCGTTCAGCAATGACCATGGTGGTCATGTCGGCAGGGCTACCACCGACGACTTCGCCACCCAGTGCCGCCATTTTTTGTTGAGTGTCTGGTAATTTCAATGCTTCCAAAATGGCTGCGTTTAATTTATTGACGATAGGCGCAGGCGTTCCAGGTGGGGCTGCAATAGCGAACCATGCAGAAGCCACAAAGTCAGGCATGCCAAATTCTTGTGATGCAGGAATTTCATTGGCCATAGGACTGCGCTTAGGAGACGCCACGCCCAATAATTTGATTTGCTTGTTTTGGTAAAGCTTCAAAACAGCTGAAATGTTGCCTAGAAATAAATCTACACGGCCGCCCAAAATTTCAGTCAGGGCTGGGCCTTCTCCTTTGAATGGGATATGCATCATGTCGCTTCCCACCATGGTGGCAAACATTTGGCCGGTGAGGTGTGAGGTAGAACCATTGCCTTGTGAGCCGAAACTAACTTTGCCTGGATTGGCCTTGGTATAGGCAATCAATTCTTTGACATTGTTGGCCGGAAAATCAATGCGTGCTGCAATAGCGTTCGGCACACTGGCCATCATAATGACCGAGCTTAATTTAGCTGGGTCAAAGCGCATGTCTTTGTAAAGGTACTGATTGATGGTCATGGGGCCAGGCGGTGTGGCCAGAAGGGTATAGCCATCGGGTTCGGCTGAGGCCACAGCCTGCGCACCAATGTTGCCGCCAGCACCGGGCCTGTTGTCGACGACCACAGCTTGCCCCCATTTCTCTGTGAGTTTTTGCGCCACACCGCGCGTCATGACATCGACAGTGCCTCCTGGCGGGAAATTGACGATGATGCGAATGGGCTTGCTGGGGTAACTGTTTGCATCCTGGGCGTTCGCTGAAAACACAAGCAAGGATAGAAGCGTGGTGATTGCAAACTTGACACTGTTTCGACGATGCATTTTGGTCTCCCGTGAAATAAGATTTAAAAGCGATTTATTTAAGTCAAAAATTTTTCATTTCATTTAGCTTGGTCATTCTGAGTCTTGGTTAAATGAGGTGCTATCAGTTCTAGAGTTCGCAACAGGCCTTGAGGATCAGCTTGGTTTTTTCCTGCTATGTCCATGCCACTGCCATGGCCGACACTTGAAAGCAGGACTTGAGCGCCAATGCTCAGTGCGCTGGCGGCATGAGGCGCCAAGAGCTTTACTGGAATATGGCCCTGATCGTGAAAGATGGCCACATACAAATCGTGTTGCTTTTGCGCTAAGAAAACATCACCGCCTTGAGGGCCTGCGACGTCATAACCTGCTTCCTGAAGAGATTTGACGGCAGGCACGGTATTGGCCAAGTCTTCAGGTCCAAAAAGGCCGCCCTCAGAAGCATGGGGGTTGATGCCAAACACGGCCACTTTGGGTTTAGCAATTCCTAAGCTGACGCAAGCTTTGATGCCTGCAATGC
Source organism: Bordetella parapertussis (assembly GCA_945900695.1). GTDB lineage: Bacteria > Pseudomonadota > Gammaproteobacteria > Burkholderiales > Burkholderiaceae_C > Limnohabitans > Limnohabitans parapertussis_A. The sequence goes on from CAMDJU010000312.1 coordinate 1,890, forward strand.
TTGCCCTTTGAATGAGCTGAGAGTTAAGTCGATTGAGTGCTGTTTGAACACTTTCATGAAGCGTGACGTGCACAATTTTCAAACCACCGCCTACCAACATCAAAAACACTTCGTCCTCGTTCAAGCCACAGACTTTGGCAACCAAAGACGGATAACCGCTGAAAGCAATGCCGGCCTGATGGATGGCTGTCTCGTGGTGAGGACAAGCGATGACGGCTTGTAATTGGCCAGCTTGACACGCTTGAATGGCGGCGGTTGCACTTTCGACGGCAGATTTTCCTGCTGCTGCACAGACAAGACCAGGCTGAAATTCCGTCTCAGACAGGCCACCGATGTTTATAAATTCAACCTGTTGGGCCAAGCTTTGCAGGCCCAATGATTGGGCCGTTTGGTCCCATACAAGTTTGGGGCCAAACACGGTGATGGACTGAAGCGCAGTAGCCGGTAATTGGCTCAGTGCCTTCAGGGCGATTTCAGGGCCAATACCGTTTGGATCGCCTAAGCTGAGTCCAATCCTGTGGGATGACTGGGTCATAAAGGTAAGGCCAAAAGCGTGTCTGTGACGGTGCTGTCGCAAACTGCAATTCTTTCTTTCAACACAATGCCGAAAGAGTTGGCTTTCGATGCTGGTGCATCACTTTTGACAAACTTGTCTTTGTAAAAACCTGTTGCAAAGACATCGGTTTGGCCCGTGGCCATGATGCGGGCCACCATGAATGGTGTGTGTGCATAAGTGGCTTCTGAGTTTTGCTGAACGATGGCAGGTATACCCAAAATATGACGGTATCTTTGTCGTTCATAAATATTGGCTAAACGCAAAGCAGCAATTCGGTCTATGAGCATGTTGCGAGAGTCTGCATACACAATGCCTGCAGGTAAATTCTCATTTTCATTTTCAATGTGGGTGATGCGGTAATGAGTGTCTTCAGAGAAATACTCAGGCCACTCTTCAAGAGCGTCGCTGTCAATGGTCATTGCATAGGCTGCATTGAAAGCGCACAGTGTCATTAAGTCGATCATGAGTGCTTTCTGCCGATCAAATTTTCATGTGGCTGCGATAGGCTTTCCAAAATCCCCGGACGGAGGTTTCGGTAGCGCGGCCTTCACTTGAGCCCGTGTGATCGCCACCCATTTCCACCACAGCTTGGTGATCTTGTGCGCCTTGGATGCCGCGTTGAACAAAGCCACCCACGGCGCCGTCTTCCATCGAGATAAATCCAGCGGGCCCAATTAAATTGGATTGCTTGAGGCGTGTTTTGCGTTGCTCTGGCGTGTCGTCGGCATAGCCGAAATAGGTCCAGTTTAGTTCTGTGCGACCAACACCTTTGGGTAACACTTG
>CAMDJU010000313.1 GCA_945900695.1 Bordetella parapertussis
GAGATGGAAGTGGCCCGCGACCACAGCTTGATTGAGCTGCCCGCCACCACCCGGCGCAATTTGGAGTTGGTGCAAACCTTGCGCGGCGAGGATTCGCCCACCGTGTTTTCGCTGCTCGACACCTGTCAAACCAGCATGGGCAGCCGCCAGCTCAAGCGCTGGCTGCTCGAGCCACCGCGCGACCGCAACGTGGCCCAACAACGCTTGGATGCCGTGGCCGCTTTGCAAGGCCCACAAGGCGCTGGCCCCTGGAAGGCTTTGCGCGATGCTTTCAAAGGCGTCACCGACGTGGGCCGCGTGGGCGCGCGCATTGCCCTGCGCCAAGTGCGCCCCCGCGAGTTGGTGGCGCTGGGCTTGAGCCTGCACCAAGCCCAACTGTGGCCCAGCTTGTTGCCCACCACCGACGTGCTGCAGCGCATCGCCGCCGATTTGCAAATGGACCCGGCCTGCGCCGCCTTGGTCACGGCCAGCTTGCTGCCTGAGCCCGCGGCCTTGGTGCGCGACGGCGGCGTCATCGCCCATGGGCACGATGCTGAGTTGGACGAACTGCGCGCCCTCCAAACCAATTGCGATGATTTTTTGCTCGACTTGGAGACCCGCGAACGCGCCCGCAGTGGCATTGCCAATTTGCGCGTGCAGTTCAACAAGGTGCATGGCTTTTTCATCGAGGTCACCCAGGGCCAACTCGACAAGGTGCCCAGCGATTACCGGCGCCGCCAAACCCTGAAAAACGCCGAGCGCTTCATCACGCCCGAGCTCAAGGCCTTTGAAGACAAAGCCCTCAGCGCCCAAGAGCGCGCCTTGGCGCGTGAAAAATGGCTTTACGAGCAGCTGCTTGACGCCTTGCAACCCTTTGTGCCCGCCTTGATGCGCTTGGCCCAGGCCAGCGCGCAGTTGGATGTGCTGACCACCTTTGCCGAGCGGGCTTTGAGCCTGGATTGGCGTGCCCCGCAGTTTGTCAAGACCCCCTGCATCGAGATCGAGGGGGGGCGCCACCCCGTGGTGCAAGCCCGCTTGGCCCAAGCCAGCAGCGGGGGCTTTATCCCCAATGACACCCGGCTGGGCCCCCATCAACGCATGCAAATCATCACCGGCCCCAACATGGGCGGCAAGTCCACCTATATGCGCCAAGTGGCCCTCATTGTCTTGCTGGCCAGCATCGGCTGCCCCGTGCCTGCCACCCAATGCCGGCTCGGCCCCATAGATGCCATCCATACCCGCATCGGTGCCGCCGACGATCTGGCCAATGCCCAATCGACCTTCATGCTGGAGATGACCGAGGCGGCTCAAATATTGCACGCGTCCACACCCCACAGCTTGGTGCTGATGGACGAAATTGGCCGCGGCACTTCCACCTACGACGGTTTGTCCTTGGCCGCGGCCATTGCCAGCCACTTGCACAACAAGGCCCAGTGCTTCACCTTGTTTGCCACCCATTACTTTGAACTCACCAGCTTCCCCACCGAGCACCGGGGTGCCAGCAATGTGCATGTCAGTGCAGCGGCGGGCGGCAAAGGGCCTGGCATTGTGTTTTTGCACCAAATAGAGCCCGGCCCAGCCAGCCGCAGTTATGGCATCCAGGTGGCGCGTTTGGCCGGCATGCCCAGCGCTGTGCTCAACCAAGCCCAGCACACCTTGAGTGCCTTGGAGGCCCATGGCGAACAAGGCCAGCTGCAAGTGGATTTGTTCGCGCAAAGCCACGCACCAGAAGCCACCGCACCCAGCCCGGTCGAGGCGCAATTGGCACAAATCGACCCCGATGCCTTGAGCCCGCGCGAAGCGCTCGACGCTTTGTACGCTTTGAAACGCTTGCTTTGAAACCCGCGCCATGACACAACACTTGGTTTTCAGCCACGGCAACAGCTTTCCTGCCAGCACCTATCGCCTGATGCATGACGAATGGCGCGCCAGGGGCTGGCAGGTGCATGCCATCGAAAAGTTCGGCCACGACCCGGCCTATCCGGTCACCGACAACTGGCCGCACCTGGTGCAACAACTGCAAGACTTCACCCAGTCCATCGCGGCGCAGCACGCCACCCAAGTGTATTTGGTGGGCCACTCCCTGGGCGGCTTTTTGAGTGCCATGGCCGGGGTGCGCATTCCCCACTTGGTACGCGGTGTTTTGTTGCTGGATTCACCCTTGATCGGGGGCTGGCGCGCCCAATTGCTGCGCTTGGCCAAGCGCAGTGGTCGCATCCATGCTTACTCACCCGGCACCATCAGCCAGCGCCGCCGGGTGCTGTGGGACAGCGAAGACGATGTCATGGCCCATTTTTTGGAAAAAGGTAAATTTTCCCGTTGGCACCCAGAGGTTCTGCGCGACTATGTACAAAAGGGCACCCTGGCCCAGGGTGATGGCACGCAACGTGTGCTGAGCTTTGACCGGCAAATCGAGACCGATATTTACAACCACCTGCCCCATGTGATGCCCCAGGTGTTGGCGTCGGGCCCCATGCCGTTTCCGGTGGGCTTCATCGGGGGGCGTCAATCCAAAGAGGTGCGCAAAGTGGGATTGGGCCTGACCCGGCGCATCACCCAAGGGCGCATCCAAATGGTCGATGGCAGCCACTTATTTCCCATGGAGTCACCCCTGGAAACAGCGGCCTTGGTGGACGAATGGCTGAAGGCCGGATTGGCCATGCCCCCACGTTGAGACGACCCAAGCCAGGCGACTCCTGCGACAACTTTGCCCCTGTCACGCCGGCTCAGGCAGCCAATTCCTTCTCTGCCGTCAAGCCTTCCATTCGACCCAACCGCCCCAGGCGCTGATCAAGACCAGGCAGCCAAAGCCAATGCGATACCACGCAAAAGGCACAAAACTGTGGCTGGCGATGTAGCGCAGCAACCAGCGCACGCAGGCCCAGGCGCTCAAAAAAGAAAACAACAAACCCACCCCAAACATGGGGGCATCGGCCCAGCTGAGCAAAGCGCGCTCTTTGTACAAGCTGTAAACCCCTGCACCCACCAAGGTGGGAATGGCGAGGTAAAACGAAAAGTCTGTCGCTGCTTTGCGCGACAAGCCCAGCAACATGCCACCAATGATGGTCGCCCCGCTGCGGCTGGTGCCCGGCACCATGGCCAGGCATTGCACCAGCCCCACCTTCAAGGCGTCCAGGGGTGACATGGACTCCACATTCAAGATGCGCGCGTGGTCGTCGGGATGATCACCCGGTGCACGGGCACGCCCCCAGCCCTCAGCCCACAAAATGATG
>CAMDJU010000314.1 GCA_945900695.1 Bordetella parapertussis
GCCCGCATCTCTGGCCGGGTCAGCCTGGCCCCCGAACTGGCGGCCCAAACCAGCCCCAGCGACACGGTCTTCATTTATGCCACGCCGGCGCAAGGCGGGCGCATGCCGCTGGCGATTGTGCGCACCACGGTGGCGGCACTGCCCTTTGACTTTGTGCTCGATGACAGCCAGGCCATGGGCCCGCAGTCCAAGTTGTCATCGGCCAGCGAGGTGGTGCTCAAAGCCCGCATCTCCAAAACCGGTCAGGCCATGGCCCAGCCCGGCGAGTTGGGGGTCAGCCTGGGGCCCATCAAAAACCCATCCAGCCAACTCAGCTTGGTGATCCGCGGCCCGATGCCATGAAAAAAGGGCTGCCGCAGCAGCCCTGGATGACCCGTTGAGAAAGTGGGGTTCAGCCCGATAGCAAGCCGTGGGTGCGGGCAAAGTGCAAGGTTTGGGTGCGGCTTTTCACACCGAGTCGGCGGAACAAACGCCACAAATGCACCTTGACGGTGTGCTCGCTGATGCTCAGCTCAGCGGCGATGTCGCGGTTGGACAGGCCCCGGTCGAGCATCACGATCAATTGCTTTTGGCGCTTGGACAGTTTGGTGTCGGTGGGGGCCATTTCCTCGAAATTGGCATCGGCGGACATCAGGCCTTGGATGGCAGCTGAGATATCGTTGGGCGGGGAAGATTTTTCAATGTAGAGGTCGGCACCGGCTTCAATACAGGTTTCCTCGGCTTCACCCGCGGGCATGGCCGACAGCACCACCAGGGGAACCTCGGGGTACATGGCCTTGGTGTCGTGGACCGCGCTGGTGCCTTTGACCCCGGGCAGCAGCAAGTCCAACACAAACAACTCTGGGGTGCCATGTTTGATGATGGCCGCTGGCAACTCGCTGAACTTTTCGAGTTCGACCACCACCGAAGTGGGGCGCAGCCTGCGCAGCAGCATGCCAATGCCTTGGCGCACCAAGGGGTGGTCGTCGATAACAAATAAGCTCATGGTTTTTCTCCAGGTCAGTAGTTCAGGCCAATGGCCTCGCGCACTTCGCGCATGGTTTGCCGTGCAGTGATGCGGGCACGTTCGGTGCCTGCGTCCACAATGTCACGGACAAGTTGGGGGTGATCCAAATAGGGCTGGGCGCGCTCGCGCATGGGTTGTTGCTCGGCCAAGATGCCGTCAATCACCGGTTGTTTGCATTCCAAACAGCCGATGCCGGCGCTCTTGCAGCCTTGTGTGACCCACGCGCGGGTGGGTTCGTCGCTGTAAACCAGGTGAAATTGCCACACCGGGCATTTGTCGGGGTCGCCCACGTCGGTGCGCTTGACCCGCGCCGGGTCGGTGGGCATGCGTTTGACTTTGTGCGCCACGCTGTCGGCCTCTTCGCGCAAGGCAATGGCGTTGTTGTAGCTTTTGCTCATTTTCGCGCCGTCCAAGCCCGGCAGTCGGCTGGTGGGGGTGAGCAAGACCTGGGGTTCGATCAACACTGAGCGACCCGTGCCTTTGAAGTGGCCCGACAGGCGTTCGCGGTCATCGGCGTCGAGTTCAGGCGCTTGGGTGATGTAGGACATGGCCCCTTCGAAGGCCTTGGTGTCGCCTGTTTCCTGGTATTGCTTGCGCGATTTTTCAAACCGCTTGGCGCTGTCGCGGGCCAACTTGGCCAGGCTGGTGGCGATGCGTTGTTCGGCGTTGCGTTCGCGGCCATACAAATGGTTAAAACGCCGTGCCGCTTCGCGGGTGAGCTCCACATGGCTGGCCTGATCTTCGCCCACAGGTACATAGTGGGCTTTGTAGATCAGGATGTCGGCCGCTTGCAGCAGGGGGTAGCCCAAAAAGCCGTAGGTGCTGAGGTCTTTGTCCTTGAGCTTTTCTTGCTGGTCTTTGTAGGTGGGCACACGCTCCAACCAACCGATGGGGGTGCCCATGGCCAACAAGGTGAACAACTCGGCGTGCTCGGGCAAGCGGCTTTGCAAAAAGATGGTGCATTGGGCCGGGTCCAGGCCAGCGGCGAGCCAGTCGATGACCATTTCGTAGACATGTTGCTCGATGACGCTGGCGTCTTCGTAATGGGTGGTGAGGGCATGCCAGTCGGCAACAAAGTAAAAACACTCCATCTCTGACTGCAAGCGCACCCAGTTTTTCAAGGCCCCGTGGTAGTGACCCAAATGCAAGGCGCCCGTGGGGCGCATGCCGGATAAAACGCGCTCGCGTGCCATGCTCATCCCAGCAACCACTCAACAGGGGTCATCAACCAGCGCAAGGCGTCCAAGGTCAGGCCCATGAAAGGCTGCATCCAAATGCCATTGATGACGCCAAACAACACCAAGGCCATGACGATGTAAAACCCCCATGGCTCAATGCGCGAAAACTGTATGGCTTGCTTCATGGGCAGCAAACCCACGGCAATGCGCCCGCCGTCCAGCGGGGGCAGGGGAAACAGGTTGAAGACAAACATCACGACATTGGTCAAGATGCCCGCTTTGCAGACTTCCAAGAAAAAGCGCTCGCTCACGCCCACAAACAGCAACAGGTAAAGGGCCGTCCACCACAGCAGGGCTTGCAAAAAGTTAACGCCGGGCCCGGCCAGGGCCACCCACACCATGTCGCGTTTGGGGTTGCGCAATTGGCCAAAGCGCACCGGCACTGGTTTGGCAAAACCAAAGAGCAAAGGGCCCATGGGGGTCATGGCGGTAGACAAATACATCAAAACGGGTAGCAAAATCGTGCCCACCAAGTCGATGTGAGCGATGGGATTCAAAGTGACCCGCCCCATGACCCAAGCGGTGTCGTCACCCAGCATGTGGGCGACATATCCATGGGCTGCTTCGTGCAAAGTGATGGCAAACAACACAGGCAGGGCGTAAATCAAAAGTGTCTGAATTGAATCGGATAAATTCACTCGCCCAAACAAAGGCTGGGCATACATCAAAAGTGTCTGAATCGAATCGGGTAAATCCACGCCCTTATTGTGCAATGAAACCAGATGATTTAATCCGAAATGAATCAAAGATTTAACAAATGAAGCTCACCCCGACCCTTTCGCACCAATAGGGGCTCGCCCCCGAGGTCCATAGGTGTCAAATCCACCACGGTGGTCGGCTCTAAGCTGCAGGCCCCGGCATCCATCACGGCGCAGAGTACTTTTTCATACTTTTCGCGAATTTCTTCGGCGTCGTTGAGCGCCTCGGTTTGGCCCGGTGGAATCAGGGTGGTGGCCAGCAAAGG
>CAMDJU010000315.1 GCA_945900695.1 Bordetella parapertussis
GACGGCACACCATTGGCGATCAATTGCGCCATTTCGGGTTTTTTGAAATAAAGCAAATCGCCTTCTTTCATGGTTTGCAAGTGATGCAAGGTGGTCTTGATTTGGCCCATGACCACATGCAAGTCCATGCGCGAGTCGCCCACGGCCACGGCCAGGTCTTCGCGCCATTTTTTGTCAGACTCCTCGTTGCCGTCGCCCGATTGGACGCGGCTGCGCAACAAGTCGCGCACCGGTTTGAGCGAGGAATAGGGGTAGACCAAATCCATGAAGCCCTTGCCACCGGCGCCGGGGGCATACGAGTCAAAGCGGCTGAGCACCACCAAGTCGTTCTCATCGGCAATTTGGGCAAATTGGGGGTTGATCTCTGAGCTCACATGTTCACATTGCAAAGGCATCAGCGGCGCCCATGCGTCTTGCAGGGAGCGGAAAAACACATCCAAGATGAGTTTGATGATGCGGTTTTCTGTGGGCGTGAACAAACGGCCAGGCGGCAACTCTTCCACCCCTTTGCCGTAGCCACCAAAAAAACTGTCCAAGGAGCTGAACACCACATTGGGGTCGATGATCACCACGGAAAAGCCACGCAGGGGGTTCATGCGCACCAAGTTCACCGCCAGGGGGGGCTTGAGCTCTTTGAGGTAGTCGCCGTACTTGACGATTTGCACCCGGGTCGGGTTGACCCGCGGGCTGGTGCGCAGCACCTCGAGCAGCCCAAACCGAAACATGCGAATGAAGCGCTCATTGATCATGTCGATCGATGAGACGTTCACCCCCAAGCTGCTGTCCTCGCTGGTCAGGTCGTGCTTGCTCACCCGGGCTTGGGTGTTGTAGCCCGTATCGACCTCGATCAAGCCGTCCTTGATGCCCTCGGTCAGCGCCGTCAGTTCATCGGGGGACAGTAAATTGTTTTGCGTTGCCATGGAATCACTGCATCACAAAGGATGTGAAAAACACTTCCTCTATGCCACCAAAATCTTCCAATTTCTCGAGCAACTCATTCATGGTGTCTTTGATCTTTGCAGCCAGTTGCTTGCGAAACTCGGGCTTGGCCGTTTCCGGCTCAGTGGTTTGGCGCATCACGTCCAAAACGGCCGAGCGGATGGCGAACTCGTGCTTTTTGATGTTGTCAAACACGCGGTTGTCGTAATGGGTCATCAAGGCCACCTGCACCACCATGACTTTTTTGGAGCCGGTGATGTTGGTCATCAGGTCCTTTTCCATTTGCATGTAGTTCTTTTCGAACTTGGTGGCCTCTGGGGCCTCTTTTTTGGTTTTTTGCGGGGCTTCATCTTTGGCCTTGGCCGCTGCTGCTTCCAACTCGTCAACTTTGTCCATGGCCGCGATCTCGGCTTTTTTGTCGTAGTAGCCCGAGAAGTACAGCGTGCCAAAGGCCACGCCCACGGCGACAACGATCACACCGACCACCCCCAGGATGATCAGCAAAATGGGTTTTTTCTTTTTCTCTTCTGCAGGTGCTTCTGCTGCGGGTGCTGCTGTGGCCATGTCTAACTCCTATTGGTCTCGTGTGATTAAGCGTAAATGTCCAGCAAGGCATTGCTGGCGTTTTGGGTTTTGCTTGGCATGGCATCAGCCCCATCGCCTTGGATGGACTCGCCACGGGATAAATGTTGTCCGTCTTGGCCTGTGTGTTGCCCCTGACCTTGGCCCGATTGTGCCGATGAAGAATGTCCTTGTCCGATGTTCACTGAAGCTTGGTCCCAACCCAAGGCATTCAAGGCCTCGCGCAAGCGCGGGCTGCCCTGGTTCAGCAGTTGCTGGGTGGTGGCATTGTCGGCGTTGATCACGGCTGAAAGTTTCCCATCGCGCATTTCCAATTCAACGTCCACCGCGCCCAGGTGCGATGGTTTGAGGCCCAACTTCATTTTCCACTGGCCTTCATTGAGTTGCTGGTGCATTCTGCCAGCCAACTCGGTCGAGAGTTTGTCACTCAGGTCTTGATAGGTTTGGGCCATGTCGGTGCTGGTGGGGGCCAGGTTGGGGTTGGACACGCCGCCCATGGGGTTGTTGCGCGCCGCACTGGGGCTGGCCAAGTTGAGTGCGCTGCCAGGGCTCTCGCCCACCAGACCGCTCAGGTCAATGGTGTCCAAGGCCCGGTTGTCGCTGTCGCCGACCAGGCGTTTGTTGTCGGCGTTGGGTACAAAAGCGCTCAACATGGCCAGCATGTTTTGCGTGCTGACAGTGGGCAGCGTGAGGCTGGCTTGCGGCGCGGCAGCGAGCTGGGCGTCGGCCATTTCAGCGATGTGAATACTTTGCGCCCCCAAATTTTGCAAGTCCCCCACGGTGGGCAGGCCCTGTACCGCGCCGGCAGCGCTCAGGCCGGCCATGGCTTTGGCCGCTTCGGCCGATACCGTGAAGGAGAGGGGTTGTCCCAAGCCTGTCGCCAGTCCGGTGGCGATGCCCGGCGTTGTTCCGAGGGACAGCGCAGCACCTGTGGCATTGGCTGGCGCGGCACCAAACAGGCGCTGGATCATTTGCTCGTCAAACCCCATGCTGCGTGCAAACTGGGCATTGCTCAGCGGGTCGGGCAGGGGTTCGTTGGTCGTGATGACTTGCACCCGCTCACTGATTTGCCAGGTTTTCAGCCCTTCGGGACCGACGGCCACCCAGGCCGGGTTGGGGCTCTCTGCGACCCCATCTTTGGACGCGGAGGCGTTGTCTTCGGTGTCGGTGTCGGTGGCGTCTGACGGGCTTTCTGCGGTGGCCGTGGACGCCTCTTTGGCAGGCTTGGCCTGGGTGCTTTGGGCGTCTGCACTGTCTGTCGCTGCGCCCATTTTGGCTTTTTGGCCTGGATCGGCAGGGCTTGGGTCGTCGTCCATGGGTTTTTGCGCACCCTGGGGCTCTGGTCGGGTTGCGCCGAGCTTTTCATGTGTGATCGGTGGGCGTGCAGCAAAGCGCGCGTCGGTCCGGTGCGGCGTGTCGGTGGCAAGGTGTTGCCGCTGCGGGGGCGCCTCAGCCAAGGGTGAACGTGGCTGGATTTGCCGTGCCATGCGGGCAAAGTGTTGGGCAAAGTCCTCGCGCAGGGCCATGGCGCTGCCCAGGGCAGGCGTCATTCCAGCACCCTGTGCAGGGCTGGATGCGGTCAGCAAAGCGCTGGCCAGGGCTGGGTTCACGGCGTTGGACAAGGGCAGGTTCATATCGGCTTCAAGCCTCTCAAACAAAGATTTGGAT
>CAMDJU010000316.1 GCA_945900695.1 Bordetella parapertussis
CACCGCAAATGCACTGGCGAGCAAAATCACATACACAATGATTTGACCCAACTCACCCGCGCTCAGGCTGCCCGCATACACTGCCAAAGTGCCTTGGTACAACCCCCACAGCAGGGCTGCGCTGCTGGCCAAAATGATGAAGCCCACCAACAAAGCGCGCGCCCGCACCCGCCGCACCGCCGTGCTGAAAGCACTCAGCGTAGAGGCTTCATAGCGGCGGGCTTCACGCTGCTCTGCGCCATGGCTTTGCACCACGGTGATGGCGTTGAGCACTTCGGAGGCCATGGCACTGGTGTCGGCCACCCGGTCTTGGCTGGCGCGCGACAAGCGGCGCACGCGACGCCCAAACCACACACTGGGCAACACGATCAGCACCAGCACAACAATGACCTGAATCATCAACCAAGGCCGCATCCACACCAGCATGAGCAATGCGCCCGAGCCCATCACCGCATTGCGCAAGCCCATGGACAGCGAAGAGCCCACCACGGTTTGCACCAAGGTGGTGTCGGCGCTCAGGCGCGACAACACTTCGCCGGTTTGGGTGGTTTCAAAAAACGATGGGCTTTGCTGCAGCACGTGGGCGTAAACCGCTTGGCGCACGTCGGCGGTGATGCGCTCACCCAGCCAGCTCACCACATAAAAGCGTGCCGCTGAAAACACCGACAAGGCCACGGCCACGCCAAACAACAAGACAAAGTCCGCCGCCAAGCCATCGGCATTGCCTTGGGTGCTGGTGGCCAATCCGCCATCGATGAGTTGGCGCAAGGCCCAAGGAAAGACCAAGGTGGCGGCTGCAGCCAGCAACAAGAACAAGGCCGCTGCGGCAATGGCGCTGGCGTAGGGGCGCAAAAAAGGCGTCAAGCCCGACAGCGATCTGGGTGTGGCTGCCTGGGGGCGTTCGGGGGTATTTTTGGCCATGGAGGTGTGGTTGGATGAGGCCCGCCATTGTGCCCTTGCATTGCTTGCACAGGTGACAGCGCTCAGCCCGGCTCAATGACAGAATGCTTCGCATGGACATCAATTCAATCGAAGTCACCGCTCCCCCGATCCCTGCGGCCACCGTGGTCATGCTGCGCGATGGCGCTGCGGGCATGGAGGTTTTTTTGTTGCGCCGCCACAGCGCCTCGGCTGTGCTCGGTGGGGTGTTTGTTTTTCCTGGCGGCAAGTTGGACCGCCTGGATGCAGACCCTGGTTTGCACGCGCGGTTGGACCATGACCCCGAGGTGTTGCACCAGCGCCTGCGTGAGGCCGATGTGAGCACCGATACCGCAGCCAGCTTGTGGGTGGCGGCCCTGCGCGAATCCTTTGAAGAATGTGGCGTGCTGTTTGCCCGTGGCGGTGCCCAAGGCCTGGATTGGGATGGTTTGCGGCACGAAGAGGGTGGGTTTGGGGACCTGATCCATCGCCACGATTTGCAATTGCAGTGCGAGGCTTTGTGGCCTTGGTCGCGCTGGATCACGCCGCGCGTGCCGTCGGTCACCAACAAACGCTTTGATACCCGTTTTTTTGTCGCGCGTGCTCCAGCCAACCAGCAGGCGGGGCATGACAACGTGGAGGCCACAGAAAGTGTGTGGATCACACCGCACCAAGCCTTGCACCGCTATTGGGCTGGCCAGATGGAGATGGCGCCACCCCAAATCATGAGCTTGGCCCATTTGGCCCGTTTTGCGCATGTGGACGCAGTGCTGGAAGACGCTGCCCAACGGGGCCCGCATTTGGTCGAACCCCAACCCCATGACGACAACGGAACCCGGGTGATTTGCTACCCCGGAGACCCGCGCCACAGTGTGGATCAGCAACACATGCCTGGCCCCACCCGGCTGCGCTTTGTGAACCAAAGGTTTGAGCCCGATGGCGGCTTGGCCGCGTTTGGCGTATGAGCCCGGTGGTGCAGGCCGCAGGGCGCTTGCGTATCATGGGATGCATTGCCCCGGCTGTCGGGGCGGGAGAAACGCCATGACGTGGATGCTGTTGGGTTTGGTTTTGTTTTTGGGCGCGCACTCTTTGCGGGTGTTTGCAGAGGGCTGGCGCAGCCAGCAAATAGGGCGCTTGGGCGAAAAAGCCTTCAAGGGCGTGTATGCCGTGGTGTCTTTGCTCGGCTTTGTGTTGTTGTGCTGGGGCTATGACATCGCCCGCGCCACCCCGACGGTGTTGTGGGTCCCGCCCGTGGCCACGCGCCATGTGGCGGCCTTGCTGATGCTGTTCGCCTCGGTGCTGTTGGTGGCCGCCTATGTGCCGGGCAACCACCTGAAAACCCGCATGCGCCACCCCATGGTGCTGAGCGTCAAGGTGTGGGCCCTGGCCCATTTGCTGGCCAACGGCAACTTGGAGGATGTGATTTTGTTTGCTGCCTTTTTGCTGTGGGCGGTTTTGTCCTTTCGCGCCGCCCGGGCCCGTGATCGCGCCGCTAATCTGGCCCCGGTGGTGCCGCAAATGCGCCCCACTTTGGTCGCGGTAATGGGTGGCGTGGTGTTGTACGCGGTGTTTTTGTTCAAAGCCCATGCTTGGTTGGTGGGCGTGAGCCCCATGGGCTTGTGAAGTTTATTTTTGAGGAGTTATGTTATGCCAGTGATCACAGTGACGTTGTTGCCGGGTTATCCGCCTGAGACCCAGCACCGCTTGGTGCAGCGTTTGGCCGATACCGCCCGTTCGGTGGTTGCTGCCAGTGATGCGGGAACCACGGTGTTCATCAACGAGGCCAGCACCTATCGGCGCGACGGCAAAGTCTATGCTGGGGGTGCTGCCGTGGTGCCCGATGCCAGTGCGCGGGTGCAAAGCTTTCTGGAAACCATGGCCGCGCGCAAGCTGACCGAGGCCCAAGCATTTTTGGCACCAGGCTTTGAAATGATTTTTCCGGGCCGGGCGGTGATGCACCGCTTGGAGCAATTGATGGAGTGGGGCAAACCGCGCTACCGCTCGGTGGCCAAACGCTACGAGCGCTTTGACGAATGTTGGCAAGGTGACACCACGGTGGTGTATTGCAGCGGCACCTTGTTTGGCGTGTGGAACGATGGCAGCGCGTTTGAAGGCATCCGCTTCATCGACCGCTTTGAGGTGGTCAACAACCTCCTCACCCGCCAAGAGGTTTGGAACGACGTGGCCGAGATCCAGAGGACTTTGTGACCCAGGCAGTTTGGTTGGCAAAGCCCGCCGTCATCGGCTGGATTTCATGGGCCCTGGTG
>CAMDJU010000317.1 GCA_945900695.1 Bordetella parapertussis
TGCCCCTTGGACAGTGGGTAAAAGCGGTGCGGGCAGGTGTCCTCCAAGGCCACTGGCGCGCCCGCTGCCGTGCGGTAGAGCACCACGGGAATGTTCAAAATTTTGCGGGCCATCAAATGGCGGCCCACCTCGTGGTCCCAAGCGGCCACATACCACGTGTTGCGTACAAACATGTTTAAACCCCCTTTTTAGTCTGGCGAGCCCACGCTATTGGTGGCGCTCCAACCCCCGTCAATGACCAACACGTGGCCATTGACAAATCCGGCGTCCTCCGAGCACAGGAAGTGAATCGCACCGGCCACATCTTGTGGGGTGCCGATGCGTGGAAAGGGCGTGGTGTTGACCATCAAGCGGCGAAACGCTGGGTCGCCCAGCCGGGCCTCGGTCAAGGGGGTGTGGATCACACCCGGCGCGACCGCGTTGATGCGCATGCCGCGCGGCCCATAGTCCACCGCCATTTGGCGTGTCAAACCCATCAGCGCCGCTTTGGTGGCCGCATAGGACGACGCCACGGGGTTGCCAACCAGGCCAAAGGTGGACGCCACATGCACCATGCAAGCGCCAGCCTCCATCAGGCCCAAGGCCTCGCGCGAGAAGCGAAACACGCTGCGCAAATTGATGGCATAAAACCGGTCCAGCTCAGCGTCGGTGGTTTCGTGCACGGCCTTGGACTTGCCAATGCCCGCGTTGTTGATGAGTGCGTCGAGTCGGCCAAAGCGCTGCTTGACCAGTGCCATCGCCTCGGCGGGTGCGTCTTGGCCTGTGACATCCAACACCAAGGTGGCCACGCGGTTGGGCATGGCGCTTTGCAAGCTGGCCAAGCCTTCGGCTTGTTGATCAATGGCCACCACGTTCCAGCCGTGGGCCAAAAACTTTTCAGCCGTCGCGCGCCCAATGCCTTGCGCGGCCCCGGTGACCATGACAACCTGGTTGTGACCCATGCTTGCTCCATGCGCCAAAAGCGGCGCCTTATGACCTGAGCGGTGTGTTGGTCAGGCCTATCTAAACTGCGTTCGATGGTGCAGGCAAGCCCTGGCCCTGTCAATAGAAAAATGGCTAGATGCGGCAACCATTCGCTGCGCACTCTGATGACAGTTGAGCCATTCGCAGCAGTCAAAAACCAAATGTGGGTCGGTGGTTATTGAGCCCGTTAAGCGCCTGTGGCGTTTGCCCATGATCAACTGTGTATGTCTGCTTCCACATGCGCAGGTCAAGACCATTCCACACATCACACGTTGACCAGGGCAGGCTTACGCCTATTCGCACCTAAGAAACTGCTGTTTGAAATCGGTCAACTGGAGAATTTGCACGCCACGGAAGGGGTGCATTTTCAGCAAGAGAACATCACTGGAGACCAAAACCTTGGCCTTTGCCGAAATGGCCAGCTCCAAAAATGGATCGTCCTTGGGGTCTCGGCACTCTGTGACAGGGGTGGTCGGCTCTATAAAAATCACGGACTCGCGGAAAAGGCCCAACCAGATCAAGCGATGTTCAAGCGGTCGCCAGGCATTGAACTTTTCATACGTCAGTACCAAGGCCAACTCATTGAATGTGGCTGCCGAAAATCAAGCCGGAGTGACGGGGCGCTTGGCTTTTCCCGATCAGCGGTTGATCAAGCTTTGTAAATCTGAACAAGCCGCCATGATGTCGGCAAAGCGGGGCTGATGCGTGGAAAGCAAACCATCTTCCAGCATGGCGGCGTAGTCTTTTTCCAGTGCTGCCAAGGCACCGCCTTCGGGGACGATTTGAATGCGCCCACGAACGGCTGTTTGATAGTCAATGGGTTGGTGGGCGGCATCTTTTTCGGCAAAGAACATGGACTTGTGCTCAGCCACAGCCTGGGCAAGCGCTTGATCTGCAATGGCTGCATGGGCATGTCCAGACGCAGCCATGGCGGACAGGTCATACCAGTGGCGTGAATAGCGATCGCCCCGCAACCGGTCTTGGCGGCAAAACACATGTGCGGCTGTGGCCTTTTCCCAAAACGTGCGCTCTGCAGCCAACACCAAGGGCTGGGCTGTGGGAAAAGCAATCTCAGGGATGGCCTGTGCCATGTCGCACGCGACCGCGTGGCGTTGGTGGGGTTCGCCCGTGGCCCGACCGCCAAACTCCAGTTGAACGGTAGATGTTGTATAGCCCAAGCCCCGCTTGATCGGCGCGTAGTTGAGCAGCAGTTTTTCCCGATCAAGGCCTGCCAGCGTCAGGCTGCTTTGCAATCCATCGCGCTCAAGGGCTTCGCGCATGATGGGCATCACTTCGCGTTCAATCCACATGGGTAAACGTGCGCGAACGTGGTCGGATATCTTCTTGGCTTGACTGGCCGTCTCTGGGATGGGGTTGCCATGGCGCAGCAAATCGGGGGCGATCTCGCGGATGTCGCAAGTCAGATCGATGTCTTCTGAAAACCGGTCAATGATTTTGTACGCCTTGGACAGCGAAGTACCCCCTTTGAACGTGAGTTTGTTGGCCAGGGGCGACTGGTCAATGGCAGACAGCACCCACACCACCCAAACGTCTTTTTCCAAAAGATGGGGCGCTCGGCCAGTTTGAGCGGCGGCAAGCTCCAGCGCTTCTGCACGGTCTTCGCGGCTGAGGCTGAGCCAGGACTCAGCCAAGTGCCACCTCGCTGACCGCTTTGGCCATCCAGCTGGGCAGGCTAGCGCGTGCCTGAAGCAAGGCCTCCCATTCATGCGTGGGCAGTTGGTTCTTGAGCCCTTCAAGCACCAGAGGTGCTTGCTCTGGCCCCAGCCAAATGAGTGCACGAATGGCTTGACCCGCCGGGCGCTTGCCCAGCAACATTTGCCAGCGGTTGCCGTGTCGAAGTTCGATGGCCCGGTTGCCCAGGGTCAGCCGTCGAGACGGCCCAGAGGTGAGGTAAACCTCGCGCGTGGGCACCTGTGTGGTCAAGCCCAGTCCATTGGCCTCGGCCGCACCGCTGGCAACTACGGTTTCGCCGCTGGACAACTCGATGGCTTGCACCACCGACGCGCCAGTGGGCGGGCGCACACCAAAGCGGCCCTGCACGGGCACCGCATAGGCGCCTCGCCCCACCCTGAGCAGCTTGCCATCGCGTGCCAAGCGCGAAAGCGTTTGATCAACCGCCGCGCGCGACCCCAAGTGCAAAAAAGCTTTGGGCGACAGCAGCCCGCCCTCTGGGAGGGC
>CAMDJU010000318.1 GCA_945900695.1 Bordetella parapertussis
GGCTGAATCAATGCACTTTCAGCTTGGCGGCCACATCCGTGATCTGTGTTGTCGACGCCAGCGTGGCTGTCAAGTGGTTTGCGCAGGGCGACTGGGCATTGCGTGAAGACAATGTTGAACCCGCGCTTGAGATGTTGAAAGCCAGCGCACGCGGCACGCTGGACTTTTATCAGCCACCCCATTTTTTGGCCGAAGTTGCGGCCGTGTTGTCACGTCTGGCGCCAAACCGGGCACATCAATGTATGGATGATTTGGCCCAGCTCAACATCACCTGGGCAGCGCCCACCACGGCCTACCCCAGAGCCATTGAACTGGCGCGCCAGCTTGACCACCACCTGTTCGACACGCTGTACCACGCAGTTGCACTGTCTGTACCTGGCGCGGTGCTGGTGACGGCTGATCGTCGTTACTTTGACAAGGCCAGTCACTTGGGCCAAATTGCTCGGTTGGCGGAGTTTAGTGATGCGTAGTGGGCTGGCGAAACATTGAGTGTTCGGTGTTTTATTGTGGATTGGCCTGATTCTGCTGATCAAAAGCAACAAATACCGTTTTGCCTGTTTGCACCTATTTTTTAGGCCTCCAGGTCGAGGGATGCAAAAAAAACCGCTCCTGAATGAATAGCTTCTAATCATTAATTGGAGTAGCGTGTCAGTTGGTGCCCCACTTGTCACCACGCTTGTCACTGGTGGGCTCGCTGTGCTGGTTAGCACATCGGTACGCCAGCATCTCTTTGGCATCAAAAATCAGCGTCGACGTCCCCCCCCGCCGAGCAAGCCACCCAAGACGCCTCGCACAATTTCACGGCCGATGGCTGAACCGACGGTGCGCACCGCGCTTTTCACCACCAATTGGGCCACGCCATCGTGGCGACCGCCGCGCGGCCCTGCGCGGCCGAACAGGATGTCGGACACGCCGGACACCCAGCCGCTTTGCGCTTCGGGCGTCCCAGCACCTGCTTGTTGCATGGTTTGTTGGGCCCGGCCTTTGAGTTGTTCATAGGCCGATTCGCGGTCCACTGTTTTTTCATAGACACCAGCGACCAGAGAACTGTCCATCAAGCTTTGACGTTGTTCGTGTTGGATAGGGCCCAGTTGGCTGCCTGGGGGCAGCACAAACACCCGCTCGGTCTCGCTGGGTCGGCCTTTGCTGTCGAGCAAACTCACCAAGGCTTCACCCACACCCAAATCGGTGATGGCCGCCTCAACGTCCAAACCTTTTTTCGGCCGCATGGTTTGGGCGGTCGCAGTCACGGCTTTTTGATCGCGGGGGGTGAAGGCGCGCAGCACATGCTGTACCCGATTGCCCAATTGGGCCAGCACGCTGTCGGGCAAATCCAAGGGGTTTTGTGTGACGAAATAAACCCCAACGCCCTTGGATCGCACCAAGCGCACCACCAGTTCAATGCGTTCGACCAGAACCTTAGGCGCTTCGTTGAACAGCAAATGCGCTTCATCAAAGAAAAACACCAGTTTGGGCTTGTCCAAATCGCCCACCTCGGGCAGTTGCTCGAACAACTCGGACAACATCCACAGCAAAAACGTCGCATACAGGCGGGGCGAATTCATCAATTTGTCAGCCGCCAAGATGTTGATCACGCCATGGCCTTGGTCATCGGTTTGCATGAAGTCGTGGATGTCGAGCATGGGCTCGCCAAAAAACAGATCGCCGCCTTGTTCCTCAATTTGCAGCAGGCCCCGCTGGATCGCGCCCACGCTGGCGGCGCTGATGTTGCCGTACTCGGTGGTGAAGTCTTTGGCCTTCTCCCCGACGTGTTGCAGCATGGCGCGCAAGTCTTTGAGGTCCAACAGCATCAAGCCGTTGTCGTCGGCGATTTTGAACACCAGGTTGAGCACACCGGCTTGGGTGTCGTTCAAGTTCAGCATGCGGGCCAACAGCAGAGGCCCCATGTCACTCACGGTGGCGCGCACCGGATGGCCTTGTTGACCGAACACATCCCACAGGGTGACCTGGCAAGCTGCAAAAGCAGGCGTGTCCAGACCGCGCTCTTTCAAAATGGCGGCCATCTTGTCGGACAGTCGCCCCGCTTGGCTCATGCCACTCAAGTCGCCTTTGACGTCAGCCATGAACACCGGCACGCCGATGCGCGACAAGCCTTCGGCCATGGTTTGCAGGGTGACAGTCTTGCCAGAGCCCGTGGCACCGGTGATCAAGCCGTGACGGTTGACCAATGAGGGGAGCAAAAAACATTCAGCAGTGCTGCTGCGCGCAATCAGGATGGGCTCAGACATGGCTTGTATCTTTCAAAACCGAGGCGTGGAAACAGGGCAACCGCGACCGCAGCGGTTGGGGCCGATCGAAGTCGTTTTTACCATTGCCGCCGCGTCTGTAGGGCACGCCAAGATAACCCATGGCGTTGACAAACGGATAGGAAATTCAAACGCATGAGTCCAAGTATGGCAGTATTTTGGGGCGATCGGACCTCGTTGAAAACTGCAGTTTGAGCGCTCACAGCGGCTAAGAAGCGAGGACGCCCATGGGCTTCCGGTGAGTCGTCGAACAGCAGTTTGGTGACGCCTTCATCGCGGCCGTTGGCGATGGTGCGGTCGGAGGCCGTCCAAGGGAACAAGCCCTTCTTGACATTGATACCTTGGGCTTTGGCTTGGTCTTCGGTCAGGCCGACCCAGGCCACTTCGGGGTCCGTGTAGGCCACGCTGGGGATGACGCGGGCGTTGAAGGCGAAGGACCGGAGTTTTTGGGCCAGCTCTTCGTTACCTTGCATCAGCTCACCGGCAATCACTTCAGCGGCCACATGCGCTTCGTGCACCGCCTTGTGGGCCAGCATGGGCTGACCGACGATGTCGCCAATCGCGAAGATGTGCGGTACGTTGGTGCGCATCTGGATGTCAACGTTGATGTAGCCACGGTCAGTCACCGCCACGCCAGCCTTATCAGCGCCGATCTTTTTGCCGTTGGGCGTGCGGCCCACGGCTTGCAACACCATGTCGTAGATTTGCGGCGCGGGGGCTGTGCCACCGGGTTCGGCGCTCTCAAACGTGACTTCAATGCCTTCAGGCAAGGCGCGTGCGCCCACCGTTTTGGTCTTGAGCATGATGTTGTCAAAGCGCTTGGCATTCATCTTCTGCCAGATCTTGACCAG
>CAMDJU010000319.1 GCA_945900695.1 Bordetella parapertussis
TCCATCACCGCGTGTTGTGCGTCGTGGATGGAGTTTTTGCGTTCGGCCAGTTGCGCCACCGCTGATTGAATGCCTTGGGGTTGGTCAATCGAGCATTGTTCGCTGATGGACAAGTGCATCGACAGGTGCAAAAACGGGTTCGCGTGACCCGCCTCTACAGGGTAAGTTTGCTTCAGCGCCCAGGCTTGGTCTGACAAAACATCATGGAACTCTGGGTGTTCATCCACCCACTGGGCGGCCAGGGTCTGCAAGGCGTCCATGGGTTCGCCCAAGCGCGAGCGCTGCAAGACTTGGCAAAAAAAGCGGCGAACATCATCTTGCGAAGGGGAAAACATGGGTGTGGCCAATTGGAAGAAGCAAAGCCCACGAATGGGGCTGCGTGGCATGAATCATAATTGCAGCCCGAGCTGGCAGACGTCAGCCCCAACACAAGCATCGCCTTGTGTCACCGCTTAGCTTTGTAAAAGGACCGCCATGAACCAGGCTTTCATCTGTGACGCCATACGCACCCCTTTTGGTCGCTATGGGGGCGCTTTGTCGTCGGTGCGCACCGATGATTTGGCGGCCATTCCCCTGATGGCCCTGATGGCGCGCAACCCCAAGGTCGATTGGGCGGCCGTGACCGATGTGATTTTCGGTTGTGTGAACCAAGCCGGCGAGGACAACCGCAACGTGGCCCACATGGCCAGCTTATTGGCTGGGTTGCCCTTTGGGGTGCCCGGGGCCACGGTGAACCGCCTGTGCGGCTCGGGTTTGGACGCCATTGGGACGGCTGCGCGCGCCATCCGCGCGGGCGAGGCCCATTTGATGATCGCCGGGGGTGTGGAGAGCATGAGCCGTGCGCCCTTTGTCATGCCCAAAGCAGACAGCGCCTTTGGACGCAATGCGGAAATTTATGACACCACCATTGGTTGGCGCTTTGTGAACAAAAAAATGAAGGCCATGCATGGGGTGGACTCTATGCCCGAGACCGCAGAAAACGTGGCCACCGACCACCGCATTGAGCGCGAAGCCCAAGACCGCATGGCCTTGGCCAGCCAGCGCAAGGCCGTCGCAGCCCAAAAGGCTGGGTTTTTTGACCCAGAAATCACTCCCGTCAGCGTGCCCCAGCGCAAGGGCGACCCGGTGGTGGTCGCGCAAGACGAGCACCCCCGCGAGACCAGCTTAGAAGCATTGGCCAAGCTCAAAGGGGTGGTGCGACCCGACGGAACTGTGACAGCTGGCAATGCCAGCGGGGTCAACGATGGGGCCTGTGCTTTGTTGATGGCCGATGAAAAAACGGCTGCATTGCAGGGCTTGACACCGCGTGCCCGTGTGGTGGGCATGGCCACGGCGGGTGTGCCGCCTCGCGTGATGGGCATTGGGCCTGCACCGGCGACCGAAAAAGTCATGGCATTGACGGGCTTGACCTTGGCCCAAATGGATGTGATTGAGCTCAATGAAGCCTTCGCCGCTCAAGGCCTGGCCGTGTTGCGCATGCTGGGCTTGTCGGATGATGATGCCCGCGTCAATCCGAATGGTGGGGCGATTGCTTTGGGCCATCCGCTGGGGGCCAGTGGTGGGCGTTTGGTCACCACCGCCATCAATCAATTGCACCGAACGGGTGGCCGCTACGCCTTGTGCACCATGTGCATCGGGGTGGGGCAGGGCATTGCCCTGGTCATCGAGCGGGTCTGAAACTCACTGCTCAACGAAGGCGCGTTCCACCACGAAATCTCCCGGGGTGGTGGTGTTGCCTTCTTTGAAGCCACGCGCCTCGAGCAAGGCCTTGGTGTCTTTGAGCATTTGCGGGCTGCCGCACAGCATGACCCGGTCGCGCGCTGGGTCGAGCGAGGGCAGGCCCAGGTCGCTGAAAATTTTGCCACTGGCGATCAAATCGGTGATGCGGCCTTGGTGTTCAAACGGCTCGCGCGTCACCGTGGGGTAGTAAAGCAATTGTGCAGACACCATCTCGCCCAATAATTCGTGCTGGGGCAGGTCGTGGCGCAGGTAGTCCATGTAGGCCAGTTCGTTGACCTGGCGCACCCCATGCACCACGATCACCTTGTCAAACCGCTCATAGGTTTCGGGGTCGCGCACGATGCTCAAGTACGGGGCCAAACCCGTGCCTGTGCCCAGCAAGTAAAGGTTTTTTCCGGGCAGCAAGTAATCGATGAGCAAAGTGCCCGTCGGTTTGCGACCAACAATCAAGGTGTCGCCCACTTGGATGTGTTGCAAACGTGAGGTCAACGGCCCATCTGGCACCTTGATGCTCAAAAATTCGAGATGTTCTTCGTAATTGGCGCTGACGATGCTGTAGGCGCGCAACAAAGGTTTGCCGTTGACTGGCAGGCCAATCATGGTGAAGTGCCCGTTGGAAAAGCGCAGGGCAGTGTCGCGGGTGGTGGTGAAGCTGAAGAGGCGGTCGGTCCAATGGTGAACCGACAATATTTTTTCTTCGAGGAAGGCGCTCATGAGCAATAGGGCACTGGATTAAAACCTAATTTTAAGTCAGCGCATCCTGGGGGGCTGGGGTTGTGGATGCAGGCCTGCATGCGGGGATAGACGCCTGCATTGGGGTGAGCGTGTGGGCGATCTGACCTGTTGGGGACAATCGCGCCGAAGCTGCAGTCCAACCATGGCAAGATGCCCTTATTGCCAGTGTGCATTTGGGCGCTCGCCTTGCACACGGATGATCTTTGCCAGTCTTCACCAACCAGAGCTTTCCTGCGGACATGTCCCACCACCATCACCCATTGGCACCGGCTTTACCGCACATGGGGTGCATCGATTGAGCGAAGCCTACATCACCGATCCTTTTTTCTATGCCCTGGCTGTGCCGACTGTTTTATTGCTGGGCCTGAGCAAAAGTGGATTTGGCGCTGGTTTTGGTTCTTTGGCTGTGCCCATCTTGGCCATGGCCATCACCGTGCCCCAAGCCGCGGCGATTTTGATGCCCATTTTGCTGGTGATGGACTTGTTGGGTTTGCATGCCTTTCGGCGTGATTACGACGTTAAATTGCTGAAATTTTTGATCCCTTGGGGGATGGTGGGCATCGGTGTGGGCTTTTTGCTCTTCAGGTACATGGAGACCCGCTGGGTGGCCGGTTTGGTCGGCTTGACCACGTTGTTTTTTTT
>CAMDJU010000320.1 GCA_945900695.1 Bordetella parapertussis
AAATCGACCCGGCTGACTTGGATGCGCACACGCGTGCCAATGGCAAAACGAATCCCAGTGCGCTCGCCGCGCAACTCTTGGCGGACCTCATCCAAGCGGAAAAAGTCACCGCCCAACTCAGTGATGTGGACCAAGCCTTCGACATACAGGCTGTCCAATGTCACGAACAAGCCAAATCCTGTCACGGCGGTCACGACGCCTCCGTACTCTTCGCCCAAATGCTCGCGCATGAACTTGCATTTGAGCCAGGCCTCGACATCGCGGCTGGCTTCATCGGCACGGCGCTCAAAGGCGCTGCAATGCAGGCCTGCCGCCTCCCAACCGCTGGCGTCAGGTCCAGCGGCGAGGGGCTTGACCACCTTGGCCACAGCACCTGGTGCTGGTTTTTTGGCAATTTTGAATCGCCCCGCAGGCTCTGGGGGGCGCACTGGCAATTTATAGGTTTTCTTGGCCAAGATGGCTTTGATGACGCGATGCACCAACAAATCCGGGTACCGGCGAATTGGGCTGGTGAAATGCGTATAGGCCTCGAAAGCCAAGCCAAAGTGGCCGCTGTTGGTGGGCGTGTAAATGGCCTGTTGCATGGAGCGCAGCAACATGCTGTGAATTTGCTGGGCATCGGGCCGCTCTTTGGTCGCTTGCGCAATGGTCTGGTACTGAGCGGGACTCGGGTTGTCGCTGATCGACAACCCCAAGCCCAAAGCCTTGAGGTAATTGGCCAAGGTTTCGCGTTTTTCAGGGGTAGGGCCCTCGTGCACCCGAAACAGCGCTGCGTGCTTGCTTTGCAAAATGAAGTCTGCGCTGCACACATTGGCGGCCAACATGGCCTCTTCGATCAAGCGGTGGGCATCGGTGCGCACACGGGGCACGATTTTTTCAATCCGCCCGCTGTCGTCGCACACAATTTGGGTTTCGGTGGTTTCAAAATCCACCGCACCCCGCACCTGTCTGGCTTGCAGCAATCCTCGGTACACATCGTGCAAGTGTTCTAAGTCACTGATGCGCTGCGAATGACGGGCGGCCTCGGGGCCACGGGTGTTGGACAAAATGGCCGCCACCTCGGTATAGGTCAATCGTGCATGGCTGCGCATGACCGCAGGGTAAAACTGATAAGCGTGAATTTCACCCGTCGACGTGATGAGCATGTCGCATACCATGCACAAACGCTCCACTTCTGGGTTGAGCGAACACAAACCGTTGGAGAGCTTTTCCGGCAACATGGGGATCACTCGGCGCGGGAAATACACGCTGGTGGCACGCTCGTAGGCGTCCACATCAATGACACCACCGGACTCCACATAGTGGCTCACATCGGCAATCGCCACCAACAAGCGCCAGCCTTTGCCCCGGCCCACGCGCGAGGGCTCGCAATACACCGCGTCGTCAAAATCGCGCGCATCTTCACCATCGATGGTGACCAAGGGCACATCGGTCAAATCAACACGGTCTTTTTTGTCTTGCGCACGCACCTTGTCGGGCAGGCTGCGCGTCAGATCCAAACATGCGGCTGAAAATTCATGCGGCACACCGTACTTTCGCACGGCGATTTCAATTTCCATGCCTGGGTCGTCAAGCTCACCCAGCACCTCTTTGATGCGGCCCACCGGTTGCCCATACAGACTGGGCAATTCGGTCAACTCCACCACCACCACTTGCCCTACCTTGGCCTGACCAGTAGCGGCTTTGGGAATCAACACGTCTTGGCCGTAGCGCTTGTCCTCGGGCGCCACCAGCCAAATGCCGCCTTCTTGCAGCAAACGCCCAATGATGGGCTGGGGTGGCCGTTCGATGATTTCCACCACTCGGCCCTCAGGCCGACCCTTGCGATCCAGCCGCAATACACGCACCTTGACGCGGTCCAGGTGCAGCACAGCGCGCATTTCATTGGGTGCCAAAAAAATATCTGCTGCGCCATCATCTCGGCGCACAAATCCGTGTCCGTCGCGGTGACCCAACACGGTGCCTTCGATTTCCTCCAGCAAACCTGCGCTGGGGTGACTGAATTGTTTGATAGAATTTCTCTCTTTCCTGAAATGCCCAGGTGGCGGAATTGGTAGACGCACTAGTTTCAGGTACTAGCGAGTAACATCGTGGGGGTTCGAGTCCCTTCCTGGGCACCACCACTATCCAACAGCTGCACATTCATGCAGCTGTTTTTATTTGCGGACATGGTCTCACACGGCTTGCGCCACCAGATCATGCCCTTGTGTGTCCACCACGTGTACCTGGGCGAATTCTCCCACACGCAAAATTTTGCTGGCTTTTTGGGGCGGCAGGATGCGAACCACACCATCAATTTCCGGTGCGTCGGCATAGGTACGGGCAATGGCGCCCTTGCGCCCCAAGCCCGGCGCCGAGTCCACCAAAACTTGCATCCGAGCGCCAATGCGCTGACGCAACTTTTCCACCGACACGGCTTCGGCCACCGCCATGAAACGGGCGCGGCGTTCTTCGCGCAGCTCAGCGGGGACCATGCCGGGGATGTCATTCGCCGCTGCACCCGACACCGGGCTATAGGCAAAGCAACCTGCACGATCAATCTGCGCAGCGCGAACAAAGGCCAACAGGTCTTCAAATTCCGCCTCGGTTTCCCCTGGAAATCCAGCAATGAACGTGCTGCGCACCACCAGTTCAGGGCAGATGTCGCGCCAGCGCTGCAAACGCTCCAAGTTACGCTCACCGCTGGCGGGCCGCTTCATGCGCCGCAACACATCGGGGTGGCTGTGCTGGAAAGGCACATCCAGGTAGGGCAAGATGCGGCCAGTGGCCATCAAAGGCAAAATTTGGTCCACGCTCGGATAGGGGTAGACATAGTGCAAGCGCACCCATGCACCGTGTGCTTGGGCCAAGTCGGCCAAGGCCTCGACCAACTCCAGCAACCGTGTTTTGATCGGCCTGCCATCCCAAAAACCGGTTCGGTAGGCCACATCCACGCCATAAGCAGAAGTGTCTTGGCTGATGACCAATAACTCCTTCACGCCGCCTTCAAACAAGGCGCGTGCTTCGCTCAGCACATCGCCAATGGGGCGAGACACCAAGTCACCGCGCATCGAGGGGATGATGCAAAAGGTGCAGCGGTGGTTGCAGCCTTCGCTGATTTTTAAATA
>CAMDJU010000321.1 GCA_945900695.1 Bordetella parapertussis
GCATCGGGGGCGGGTGACAAGTCGTCGGTGTTGGTCTCGCCCGTGACTTTGAGCACAGATATCGTGATGCTTTGGGGCACTTCGGGGCGGCTGGTGAACCACTCGGCGTCGGCCCACGATTGCACCACCGCCTTGGCCAAGGCATTGCCTTGGTCGGCCTTTTCTTTGACGTCGTGAAATTGGTCAAACATCAGCAGGGTTTTTTTCAAACCTTCGGCGGCAATCGGTGCGCAGGCTTTGTTGTCGAGCAAATCGATCAGGGGCGTGAGGTTGAAGCCCCCCAGCATGGTGCCCAGCAATTCAGTGGCTTTTTCGGGGCTGAGCAAGGCGCATTTTTCTGTGCCATGGGCCACTGCCGCCAAATAGCTGGCCTTGACTTTGGCCGCATCGTCCACACCGGCAGGCACGCGGTGGGTGATGAGGTCCACCAAGGTAGCCTCTTCGCCCATGGGCGGGTTTTTCAACAGCTCAATGAGGTCGGCCGTTTGCTTGGCACTCAAAGGCAAGGGGGGGATGCCCAAAGCAGCGCGTTCGGCCACATGGTCACGGTAGGTTTTTAACATGCTGAGTTCTCCAATCAAATTTCAAAAAAGAAGGTGTTCAAGGGCAAAGTAAACGGGGTTATTTGTTGGCCAATTCTGCAGCGGGCAATGGGCGGGCATCGCCCAAGGGCTCCAAAATATTGATGGGCGGCATCTTGGCCATGGCCTCGGCCACCACCATTTGGGAGGGGCTTTGACATTCATCGGCCATGCGCCGGCCCACTTTTTGATTCATCAACATGGACTTATTGGCCAATTGAATCCACACCGCGCCATGCACCGTGTCTTCCAACCGAACCGCACCCGTTAGCGAGGCCACAGGGGCCATCCGGTAATGGTGCTTGCCCATGTGCACATCGAAATAGCCTTGGGCGCTGGGGATTGACGCAATCTTCACTGTGCTGGCCTCGCACACCATGTTTCCAGTGTGCACCAGCGCCGCCACAGCCAACAATTCGTCGCTCAGTGCGCTCAAATGGACTGGTTCTTCTACCAGCTTGGGGCTGGGTTTGGCGGGCGCCTTTTGTGCCACACGTGGCTTGGTGGGTGTGGCTTTGGTTTTTGAGGCTGGATGGGTTGTCGAAGTTTGCGCCCAGCCATGGCCCAGCCCACAGGTCAGTAGGATCGCCATCATCAACTTGCCCATGGGTACCACCTGTTCAAGTGTGAAAAAAATGAGCCAACTCTGGTGGCATGGACTGGCCAGTGGCATGGGCGCGCTCTAGCACCTGCCAAAAAAATCGGTAGCTGGCTCGGTCGTGCAGCTGACCTTGGTGGCTGATGGGGGCCCAGTCCTGTTCCTTGCCCGCCAAAATGATCTCACACGCCTTGCTCACCTCTGCCGCATCGGGGGACATGGCCGCCAAGATAGGTCTGATTTGCGCGGGGTGGATGCTCCACATGCGGGTGAAACCGAGCTCATGGCTGGCGCGGCGCGCCGCATTTTCAATCGCCGACAAGTCGCTGAATTCGGTGACCACGCCATGCGAGGGTACTTTGCCATGGGCATGACATGCACTGGCGATCTCTAACTTGGCCCGCAGCACCAAAGGATGCGTGAATTGACCTTGCGAGCCCATGCCTGCGGAAGGAATGGCCCCGCCATGGGATGAGACGAAATCCATCAAACCAAAGCTGAGCGACTCCACCCGAGGCTGGGCCGCAATGTCAAATGCCCGATGCACCGCTGCTGGCGACTCAATCAGCACATGCACAGGCAGTTGTTTGGCACCCGCATCGTCGATGGTCTGAACGGCAGTGAGCACATCTTGAACCGTTTCCACCTTGGGCACCATGATGTGGCTGAGCCGATGGCCGGCACGACCGACAATGGTGGCCACATCTGCCTCAAATGCGGGGTGATCGACCGGGTGCACCCGCACCGCCACGCGGGCACCTGGGATGGCCCCCAAGGCCAGTTCACTGACCAAGGCGGCCTGCTCAGCCTCGCCACCGACAGGCGCACCATCTTCGCAATCGAGGGTGGCGTCAAACACGCACACCCCAAACTCCTGCATCATTTCAGCCTGCAATTGCAAGCTTTTTTGCATGCGAACCAGAACGCCGCTGTAGTGGTCACAAACGGGCAAGCGGGTAAGCGCCGCTTGCGCGCCGAGCAAAACCTCCCGAGGGTGTTTCATCAAATCAGATGGGCCACGCCCGCTTGCTCATCGGTGAGCTCTTTGAGGGTCTTGTCAATGCAACTTTGGCTAAAGGCATCAATCGGCAAGCCTTCGACCACCTTGTACTCGCCACCTTCGCAGGTGACGGGGAAACCAAACATCACGTCCTTGGGAATGCCATACCAACCGTGCGAGGCCACGCCCATGGTGACCCATTTGCCGTTGGTACCCAAAGCCCAATCGCGCATGTGATCAATCGCCGCATTGGCAGCTGAAGCGGCCGATGACAGGCCACGCGCTTCTATGATGGCCGCGCCACGCTTGCCCACGGTTGGCAAAAACACATTGGCATTCCAATCTTGGTCGTTGATCATGTCTTTGACCGACTGCGCGCCAATGGTGGCGAAGCGGTAATCGGCATACATGGTGGGCGAGTGGTTGCCCCAGACGGCGAGTTTTTCAATCTCGGCCACCGTCTTACCGGTCTTGATGCCGATCTGGCTCAAGGCACGGTTGTGGTCCAAGCGCAGCATAGCGGTGAAGTTTTTCGACGGCAAACTGGGTGCGCTTTTCATGGCAATGTAGGCGTTGGTGTTGGCCGGATTGCCCACCACCAGCACCTTGACGTTGCGCGACGCCACTGCGTCCAGTGCCTTGCCTTGGGCGGTAAAGATCTGGGCATTGGCGGCCAACAAGTCGGCCCGCTCCATGCCGGGACCACGCGGGCGGGCACCAACCAGCAAAGCGTAATCGGTGTCTTTGAAAGCAGTTTTTGCATCTCCGTGCGCCTCCATACCAGCCAGCAATGGGAAAGCGCAGTCATCGAGTTCCATCATCACGCCCTTGAGCGCTTTTTGGGCCTTTTCGTCTGGAATTTCCAGCAACTGCAAGATGACCGGTTGATCCGCGCCCAACATTTGCCCCGAGGC
>CAMDJU010000322.1 GCA_945900695.1 Bordetella parapertussis
TTGCTGTGCACATGTTGCAGGATGGCGGCCAAACGCTCAAGGCCCATGCCGGTGTCCACGCAGGGCGCAGGCAGCGGCGTGACCGAGCCGTCCTCGTCCATGTTGAACTGCATGAACACGTTGTTCCAAATCTCAATAAAGCGGTCGCCGTCTTCCTCGGGGCTGCCGGGGGGGCCACCCGGGATGTGGTCGCCGTGGTCGTAAAAGATTTCAGAGCACGGGCCGCAAGGGCCGGTGTCGGCCATCATCCAAAAGTTGTCGCTCTTGTAGCGCCCGCCTTTGTTGTCACCGATGCGGATGATGCGGTTTTCCTGCTTGAGGCGCTCAGGTGTCCAACCCGCTTTGACGAAAATTTCTTCCCATATGTCATGGGCCTCGTCGTCCTCGATGTACACGGTGGCATAGAGCTTGTCAGCGGGAAGTTGGTACACCTCGGTCAGCAGCTCCCACGCCCATGTCAGGCTTTCGCGCTTGAAGTAGTCGCCAAACGACCAGTTGCCCAGCATCTCAAAGAAGGTGTGGTGGCGCGCGGTATAGCCCACGTTTTCCAAGTCGTTGTGTTTGCCGCCTGCACGCAAACAGGCTTGCACCGAGGCCGCCCGCACATAGGAGCGCTTGTCCGAGCCCAAAAACACGTCTTTGAACTGCACCATGCCCGAGTTGGTGAACATCAGGGTGGGGTCGTTGCCCGGCACCAAGGGGCTGGAAGCCACCATGGTGTGGCCTTTGGCGGCGAAGAAATCCAAAAACGACTTGCGGATATCGGCCACAGACAGCTGGGGCGCGGGTTGAAGTGGGGAGTTCATGGTTTGTGGCAGTGCGTGGGCGGGGCTCAGGCCCCCAAGCTCGGGGCAAGCCCCAGTCCAAAGCAAAAGATTATAGGTTTGCCCCATTGGGGCAGGGGGTTTGTGCAGCTGCGTTGGCCAGATGGATGGAGATGCCCCCACCCCCCTCTCAAGCACGGGATGCAAGCCAATCAGGCCCGAAATGGGCGCTCACCAAGCCTCAGAACCAGTGCCTCGCACATGGCTTATGATGACCAGTTAGCGAATTTTTAATATTTATTCAATTTTGAATCAATATCTAGGAGTGATTGAATGAAAGACCCCCAGGTTTACCTTCGGTTTTTAAATCTTTTGCAAACCCTTGAGGGGGCGGGGCAAATGCCAGACATCGATGCCGATTCGCGCAAACTCCTAGAGCTGATTGCCCTCAAACACAACCAGCAAAACCCCCTGACCATCAGTGAAGCCATGGCCTTGGGCCACATTGCTTCACCCGCCACCATCCACCGCAAACTTGATTTGCTGCGGGATGTGGGCATGGTGGACACAGTGCACGAGGGTAAAAACCGCCGCACCAAATACCTGGTGCCCACCCCCAAAGCCTTTGAGCACTTTGCCGGCCTGGGGCAGGCCATGCAGCAAGCCCTGGGTTTGGCGACTTGAACATTGGGGCCTGGCGGCGTTGGGGTGGTCAGATAGGCATGTCCCTGACCTTGCTGTTGGCTTGCGGTGCGGGTGCGGCTCCCCACCCCGACGGCAGCGACGAGATAGAAAAACTCCTGCAAGAGCGGGGCCTGTTGGGTCGCGTGGAACTGCTGCGCCAAAGGGTCGGCGACAAAGCCTCCGATTTGGTGATGAATGCCATGGGTTTCTTGGGTGTGCCATACCGGCGTGACGGCACATCCCAAGAAAATGGCTTTGATTGCAGCGGTTTCGTTAGAGCCATGTTTGAGCAAACCGTTGGCCTGATTCTGCCCCGGCGTGCCAGCGACCAGGCCTCAGTGACCGAAAAAATCAACCGCGAAGACCTGCAACCTGGTGACCTGGTGTTTTTCAACACCATGCGCCAAGCCTTCAGCCACGTGGGTATTTATGTCGGTGACAACAAGTTCATCCACTCGCCCCGCCCAGGGGGCGAAGTGCGGGTGGAGGACATGCGCCAAGCCTATTGGGACCGCCGGTTCAATGGTGCCAGGCGGGTGCCAGCTGAACCCGGCCCGACAGAAGCGAACAAGCCCAAACGCTGATCCCCTTTTGCGACCAGCGCCGAACCGCCCACGGGCGGTTTTTTCATGTTTAATGCGGACTGTGAAAACCCAGCGCTAAAAGGCCACCCATGAGCGACCCCCTGTTGATTGCCAAAAATGACTCGGCCCAGTGCTGGCTCATGCCCCAACTGACCAACCGCCACGGTCTGATCACGGGTGCGACCGGTTCGGGCAAAACCGTCACCTTGCAAACCATGGCGCAAAGCCTCTCGCGCATTGGCGTACCGGTGTTCATGGCCGACGTCAAGGGTGACTTAACAGGCCTGAGCCAAATGGGCAAGCTGTCCGACAAAATGGCTGCGGTTCTGAAAGAGCGCGGCTTGGACATACCCGCTTTCGCGCCCTGCCCCACCACCTTGTGGGACGTGTTTGGCACGCAAGGCCACCCGGTGCGCGCCACCGTTAGCGACATGGGGCCATTGCTCTTGGGGCGCATGCTCAACTTGAACGACACCCAAGAGGGCGTGCTCAACTTGGTGTTCAAAATCGCCGACGACCGTGGCATGCTGCTGCTGGACCTGAAAGACCTGCGCGCCATGCTGCAGTACGTGGGTGACAACGCCAAAGAATTCACCACCGAGTACGGCAATGTCAGCGCCGCCAGCATCGGCGCCATACAACGTGGCTTGATGCAAGTTGAACAACAAGGCGGCGACAAATTTTTTGGCGAGCCCATGCTCGATATCCACGACTTCATGCAAACCGACGGCAACGGCCACGGCATGGTCAACATCTTGGCAGCCGACAAGCTGATGAACTCGCCACGCTTGTACGCCACGTTTTTGTTGTGGATGCTGTCTGAGTTGTTCGAGCAATTACCAGAAATTGGCGACCCTGATAAACCGAAGCTGGTGTTCTTTTTTGACGAAGCGCATTTGCTGTTCAACGAAGCACCCAAGGCCTTGATCGAGCGCATCGAGCTGGTGGTGCGCTTGGTGCGATCCAAAGGCGTGGGCGTGTATTTCGTCACCCAAAACCCGCTGGACATCCCCGACAGCGTGCTGGCGCAGTTGGGCAACCGCGTGCAACACGTGCTGCG
>CAMDJU010000323.1 GCA_945900695.1 Bordetella parapertussis
GCACGCCCAACACCCAAATCAATGCGCCCTGGCGCCAATGCATCGAGCACTCTGAATTGCTCAGCCACTTTCAAGGCCGCATAGTGCGGCAGCATGACGCCCGCACTGCCAATTCGAATGGTGGATGTTTGAGTGGCAATGGCCGCCATCAAAATTTCAGGCGCAGTACCGACAATGCTGGGATGTGCATGGTGCTCACTCACCCAAAAACGCGAATAGCCCATACGTTCAGCCTTAATGGCCAGCGCCAGCGATTGACGGATGGACTCATCTTGCCCTCGGCCAGACATGGCAACCGATTGGTCCAATACAGACAGTTTCAGGCTCATACTTGAGTCTCTTGCGGTATCAAAAAATAATTCATCAAGCTTTGGCCATTTCTGCTTCTTGCAATGCGCGCCACATCACTTTACCACTGCCGCTTTTGGGCAATACCTCAAGAAACTCGACCACTCGCGGCACTTTGTAAACCGCCATGGTGTCTCTACACCAGTCAATGATGTCTTTTTCGCTCACTTGACCCTTGTGCGTGCTTCTGAGCACCACAACGGCCTTGACTGACTCGCCTCGGTAGGCGTCTTTGGTAGAAATGATACAGGCCTCTTGAATGGCAGGATGTTTGAACATCAGCGCTTCCACTTCTGCGGGCCAAACCTTGAAGCCACTGGCATTGATCATGCGCTTGAGTCTGTCGGTCATGAAGAAATAGCCTTCTTCATCGATGCGGCCCATGTCGCCAGATCGGAAGAAAGATTTGCCATCGCGCTCAAAGAATGCGCTGGCAGTGGCTTCAGGTCGTTTCCAGTAGCCTTTGAAAATTTGCGGTCCCGCCATGACAATTTCACCCGACTCACCTTGAGGCAACTCTATCAAAGTTTCTGGATCCACCACGCGCGCATCCACACTCATAAATGGAATTCCCAAACATTGTTTTTTGGGCGCATCGGGCGGATTGGAGTGCGAAGGCGCAGCAGTTTCTGTCAAGCCATAGCCTTCAATGTAGCGAAGTCCAAATTGATCTAACAGTCTTTGTGCCACAGCCTCAGGCATGGCAGCACCACCGCCGCCAATGTTTTGCAAACTCGTCAAATCAAATTGCGCCATATTGGCACTGCCCAACAAATCAATGACCATGGTGGGAATATTGGTCCAGTGCGTCACCTTCCATTTTGAAATCAGGCGTCCTGCCAAATCTCTGTCCCATCGCGGCATCAAAATCAGAGTCGCCCCCATGAAAATGGTGGCGTGCATCACACTGACCATGCCCGTGATGTGAAACATCGGCACCACACACAGGCATTTGTTTTCAGGGGTCCCATTGGCCCACAAGCCGCTCGACATGGCGTTGTGCATGATGGTGCCGTGCGTGTGCATGCAACCCTTTGGAAAGCCCGTGGTGCCACTGGTGTAAGGCAGCACCGCCAAATCTTCCGATTGCGCAGTGACAGGGCCCAGCGAAACTTCGCCTTGTAAAGCAGAAGCCCATGCATGCACTTGCCCGCCTTCAAGCACAGGCAAGGCATGCACTGTCTTCAACCAGACGCTCCAAGTTTCAGGCAGTTCTTCGGGGCCAGTGCTGGCAGCATCAAACACATCTGTGAATTGAGTGACCAGCAAATGCTGGAGTCGCTCTTTTTTTTCTAAAGAATTGCTAGCAGCAGCCAACTCTGGTGCCAGGTCTGCCGTGGTCACAGCCACCTTGGTATCAGGATCCAAGATGTAGTGTTTCAATTCTTCCGTGCGGTTCATCGGGTTGACCGGCACCACCACAGCGTCCAGACGCAAGATTGCAAAATGCGTGATCACCAACTGCGGACAATTTTGCATGTCCAGCACCACGCGATCGCCTTTTTGCACGCCCATCTTGCACAAAGCCGAAGCAATTTTTTCTGCTTCAAATTGCAACTGTGAATAGGTCCACGTTTTGCCCATGAACACCAAGGCCACCTTTTGGGGATAGCGCAACGCACTGATTTGCAAATTCATCCACAAAGATGTTTGCGGTGCTGTCAATTGGTAAGGCAGTCTTTTGGGCCAAAAAGCGTAGTGAGCGAGCATTCAATGAGTCTCCAACAGAATACGAAATAAGATCAGTGAATTGTTCTTTTTAAGGCGTATTGCATTTTGCACAAGAGATCCTAATCGGGTATGAGGAGATGGAACATCCCCAGAGTCCCTAAGGAGACGTCATTTTTTGCCTCCTGATGGCGGGTCAAATGAAAGTCAATGTATGCGTTTGCAAGTCGGTATGCCGTGAATTCACGCTAAATTGAAGTTTTTCAAACAAGACATGCATGGCCTCTTTATCCACCCCCGCTTGCTGCGGCACCAGCAAAGCCGCTGAACTTCTTCAGCTGTCAGTCGGCACGGTTCAAAGCTTGGTCGACAAGAAAATCCTTCACGCATGGATTACCCAAGGGGGACACCGGCGTATTTCGCTCGAATCCATTCAAAATTACCAGTTACAGCAGCAAAAATTGCCCGCACTCGAGCGGCTCATGAGCGAGCGGCTCAAAGTCATGTTGGTCGACGACGACGCCGTCACAAGACATCTGCTGCAAGACACTTGCCTCTCAGCGCACCCGCATATCGACTGCTGCGCCATGGCTTCAGCCATTGAAGCACTGCTTCATTTGCCTGTGTTCAGGCCTCACATCATGCTCATTGACTTGCTCATGCCCAAGGTTGATGGCTGGGAACTGGTTAAGCGGCTGCAACAAAATGAAGACTTTTCAAAACTCCAAATCATCACCCTTTCTGCCCTCAGTCTGGCCGAGCTGAAAGACCGTGGGGGACCGCCTGTAGGCTCGCGCTTCATTGCCAAACCAGTTGATTTAGGTTGGCTGCGGGGGTATTTGGTGGGCTTGCTCGCACCGCAAGCTTGGGCTTAGGTAGACAGCTTTCAGTTTGCACCCTAACATTACAAAAATCAATAAAGTAAGGAATAAAAATGTCCCATTCAACCCTCACAAGCAAAGGCCAAACCACCATACCGCAAGAAATCCGTGAAGCTGTGGGGCTTCAAACTGGCGCAAAACTCAACTGGAGTGTCACACCCGATGGTGTGCTCATTGTCAGAG
>CAMDJU010000324.1 GCA_945900695.1 Bordetella parapertussis
GCCGGCCACGCGGGCCACACCGTTTTTCACCACGTCGCAAGCGATGAAGATTTGGTTCTTGAACGGCAGCATGTCGGGCGCCAAGCGCTCGGTGATGTGCACATTGACGTCAAAACCCCGGGCCTGGGCATCGGTGCGGGCTTTGTCGAGCAAATGGCCCAAGTGGCCGAGCATGGCCGCGCAAACGGGCAAACAGGTTTGGGACAGAGAAATGGTCATGGAGACTCCAGATGAGGTTTAAAACGCACCGGGGTAGGCGCCACCATCGATCAAAATGTTTTGACCGGTGATGTAGCTGGCTTGCTGGCTGCATAAAAAAGCACAGGTTTCGCCAAACTCTTGGGCCGTGCCAAAGCGTTGGGCGGGGATGGTTTTGCGCCGCGCCTCGCTCACTTCTTCAACCGACTTGCCGGCTTTGGTGGCGATGGTTTTTTGGTTGCTGCGCAAGCGGTCGGTATCAAACGCGCCGGGCAGCAAGTTGTTGATGGTCACATTGCGCCCGGCCAACTGGCTGCTGCGCGAAGTGCCCGCCACAAAGCCGGTGAGGCCACTGCGGGCACCGTTGGACAGGCCCAAGATGTCGATGGGCGATTTGACCGCGCTGGAGGTGATGTTGACCACCCGGCCAAAACCCCGTGCAGCCATGCCGTCCACCGTGGCGCGGATCAACTCGATGGGGGTCAGCATATTGGCGTCCACCGCCTTGATCCAGGCGTCGCGATCCCAATCGCGAAAGTCGCCCGGTGGCGGGCCACCCGCGTTGGTGACCACGATGTCAAAGTTTTTGCCCGGCCCACCGGCCACGCCCCAAATCGCCTCACGGCCGGCTTCGGTGGTGATGTCTTGCGCCACCACCAAGATCTGCGAGCCGTGGCTGCGCAAAGCCTTGGCCGCCTCTTGCAAAGCTTCGGCGCCGCGCGCGACCATGACCACGTTGACACCTTCTTGGGCCAACGCTTGTGCGCAGCCAAAACCCAGCCCCTTGCTGGCGCCGCCCACCAGAGCCCATTTGCCTTTGATCCCTAAATCCATCATCGATCTCCTCGTTTGCTCACCATGTAAACACCGCCCAACACCAACAAGGTGCCCATGCCCGTCCAGGCATTGAACGGCTCATCCAACAACCACACGCCCAGGGCAATCGTGGCCATGGGTCCAATCATGCCAGCTTGCGATGTCAACGCCGCGCCAATGCGTTCAATGGCCATCATGATCAACACCAAGGGCACCACGGTGCACAAGGTGGCGTTGACCAGGGACAACCAAAAAACCTCTGGTGGCACCCATAAAGCCGACATGGGACGCAACCATAAAAATTGCAAGGCACAACACACGCTGGCCACGCTCGACGCCCAGCCCACCAAGCGCATGGCGCCAATGCGCTCCACCAATTGCCCGCTCATCACCAAGTAAATCGCATAAGTGACGGCGCTCACAAACACCAAAGAGCTGCCCAACACCGCGTCTTGACCGCCCAAGCTGACCTCATGGCCAAACACCAGCACCACACCGCTGTAGCTGATGGCCATGGCCAAAGCGCGCCAACGGCTGATGCGACGCCGGTACAGAACCCAGCCCAACAGCAGCACGATGGTGGGGTTGAGGTACAAAATCAGCCGCTCCAGACTGGCACTGATGTATTGCAAGCCCAAAAAGTCCAGGTAACTTGAAAAATAGTAACCAATAAAGCCCAAGGCAAAGATCGACCAAGCATCGCGCTTGGAGATGGGGTTGGCCCGCGCATGGGCCTGGCGCGACGACCACCAAACCAACAAGATGAAAAAGGGCAGCGCCAACACCATGCGGTACATGATGAGGGTGACCGCATCCACCCCATGGCGATAGGCCAATTTCACAATGATGGCTTTGCCACTGAAGGCTATCGCGCCCAGCAAGGCCAGCATCAAGCCGCTGGCCATAGAAGGGTTGAGGGAGGGCGCCGGACTGCTCATGAAAGGCGCCTATCCTAAGTGAAACCGCCACAGCGCCTTGGCATGGCGCTGCAGGTGCAAGCTGCAATCAGTTGTCAGGCCTCACAAGGCTTGCAAATGGGGCATGACCTCAGAGGCGAACATGGCTTGGTTGCGCCGAGTCAGCTCGTTGTTCAAGGTGCCAAATTGCAGCATGGCCACAAAGTTGCCCAGTTGGGTTTGCTCGCGCACTTTTTCAATCTGGGCCAGTACCGTTTTGGGTGTGCCCACCAACACCGTGCCCAACTCCATCAAGCGCTCCAGGGTTTGTCGCGACGCGTTGCCCGGGCCAAAGCCACCCCGGCCAATGGCTTTTTTGGTGGCAATGATTTTCTTCAAGGACTGTGCCGAGGTGTAACCGGGTGGCAACAGCATCTCGGGGGGCAGGGTCAAAAAGTCGTTGAACAAGGCCTCGATCGCCACACGCGCCTCGTTTTGCGCCTTTTCTTCGGTGTCAGCCACATACACCGGTGCCGCCCAACCCAGTTGGCCTGGGTCTGCTTCGTAGCCGAATTGGCGGCACTGATCGCGGTAAGCCGTGAGGTTGCGCACCACCGCCTCGCGGGCAGAAAAGGTCACCAAAAACGGATAGCGCCGGCTGGGGTCTGCAGCCCACTCAATGGTCTCGATAGAGCCTTGCGAAGGGACCCAAACAGGCGGGTGGGGTTGTTGGTAAACGCGTGGCCACAGGTTGACGTAATTGAGGTTGTAGTGCTCGCCCTCCCAAGGGAAAGGCCCTGGTGTGGTCCAGGCTTTGACAATCAAGTCGTGCGCTTCGTGAAAGCGCTCGTGCGAGTAAAAAGGGTTGACCGCCGTGCTGTGGTACTCGGCGCCGATGCCACGCACAAAGCCCGCGATGATGCGCCCGCGCGACATGTTGTCCAGCATGGCGAACTCTTCAGCAATGTGGATGGGGTTGCCCACCAAAGGCAAGGCACGGCCCAAAATGGCGATGCGAATGCGTTTGGTGCGCTGGATCAAGGCGCTGGCGATCAAGTTGGGCGCGGGCATCAGCCCATAAGCGGTTTGGTGGTGCTCGTTGACACACACGCCATCAAAGCCCAGGGTTTCCGATTCGGCCAGCAAGTCGATGTAGCTCTCGTATTC
>CAMDJU010000325.1 GCA_945900695.1 Bordetella parapertussis
ACCCCGGCGCGCATTTTGGCTTTGGGCCTGGACGGTTTGGAGGCACACATCCGCACCATTGGTCTGTACCACAGCAAAGCGCGGCATTTGCTGCAAACCTGCGAGATTTTGCTGCGCGAACATGGTGGCGAGGTGCCCAAAGAACGTACCGCATTGGAGGCCCTGCCCGGTGTGGGCCGCAAAACCGCCAATGTGGTGCTGAACGTGGCCTTTGGCGAGCCAACCATGGCGGTGGACACGCACATTTTTCGGGTGGGTAACCGCACCGGTTTGGCCCCAGGCAAAACGCCTTATGAAGTGGAAATGGGTTTGCTCAAGCGCATCCCACCGGATTATTTGGTGGACGCCCACCACTGGCTGATTTTGCTCGGGCGTTATGTGTGCCAAGCGCGCAAACCCTTGTGCTGGCAATGTGCGGTGGCGCCACAGTGCGGCTTTCGCCCCAAAACCCCTGCCCCCCTTTGAAACACACCGCTCGCCCCCTCATGAACGCACAACACATTGGTTTTATCGGCTTGGGGGTGATGGGCACGCCCATGGCCACCCATCTGGCCCAAGCGGGTCACCATGTGTGGCTGCATGACGCGCAAACCGATGTGGCCCTGAATTTGGCCAACGCCATCGGCGCCAACGCTGTGGCGCTGGAAGACCCCCGTGCGGTGGGCGCGCACAGCGACATCGTGTTCACCATGCTGCCCCACGGCCAGGTGGTGCAATCGGTGGCCTTGGGAACAGACAAGCCCGGTTTTGGCCTGATCGATGGGCTCAAGCCCGGTGGCTTATTGGTCGACACCTCTTCTTGCGAGCCATGGTTGACTCGCCAAACCGCTGCGGCCCTGGCCGAACGCGGCATTGGCATGATCGACGCGCCAGTGTCCGGCGCGCAGTGGGGTGCTCAGGCGGCGGAGTTGGTCTTCATGGTTGGGGGTGCCGACGCTGATTTGGCCCGCGTGCGCCCGCTCTTGGAGGTGATGGGCAAAACCGTCTTCCACTTGGGCGCGGTGGGCTGTGGCCACGCCATGAAAGCCATCAACAACTGCATCACGGCCATCACCTTGATGAACACCACCGAGGGCTTGCTGTCGGGCCAACGCTATGGTCTGGACCCTGCCGTGATGGTGGACGTGCTCAATGCCTCGACCGGCGGGAGTTGGGTGGCGCAAACGCATTTCCACCAGCGGGTGTTCAACCGCGCTTTTGATGACCCGTTTAAATTGGAATTGATGGTCAAGGACATGGGCATTGCCGCCACATTGGCCAAGCAAACCCAAACACCTGCACCCGTGTGGGCAGTGGCACAAGCTTTGTGGCAACAAGCCTTGGGCAGTGCTGCCCCACAGGCCAGTGTGAGTGAAGTGGTGCGTTGGATGGAGCAGCAAGCCGGCACCGCGTTGAGCGCGGGCACCAAGCCGGCGTCAGGGGGCTGAGGCGTCGATATCGGCGCGGGCCACGGCCAGAGCTTTGCGCAGCACGTCCAAGTCGCCAATGTGGTTGGACAGCACCAAAATCAGTTTGGCATTGAGCAGCGCGCTTTGCGCCTCGCTCAAGCCCAGGTGGGTGTCCAGCAGCGCTTCGTAAAAGTCATCGCTCACGCTCGGGTCGGCGCTGGACGGGCGCTGCGCGTCATGAAAATGCGGTGTCAGTTTCAGATCGGCCATGGTGTGCTTTCACAAAGGGCCCAAACCCAACTCTTGCAAGATGGCCTGGGTGTGTTCGCCCACCTGGGGGATGGGGTCCATGCGGTAATCAAAGGCACTGTTGCGCCCCGGCGGCAACAAGGCCGGCAAGGGCCCGGCGCTGGAGCCCACATCGCGCCAGCGACCCCGCGCTTGCAACTGCGGATGGGCCCACACATCGGCCAAACTGTTCACGCGGGCATTGGCAATTTGGGCCGCCTCCAGGCGCTCGATCACGCTGTCGGCACTGAGCTGGGAAAAAACTGCGTCGATCTCAGCGGCCAAGGCCTGGCGGTTGGCGTTTCGCTGCACACCCGAGTTGAAACGCGGGTCTTGGGCCATGTCGGGTTGCAGCATCACATGGGTGCAAAACGACTGCCACTCGCGCTCATTTTGAATGCCCAGCATCACTGCTGGGCCTTCCCCCACGGGGAAGGGGCCGTAGGGGTAGATCGTGGCGTGGGCAGAGCCCGTGCGGGGCGGCGGTGCGGCGCCGTCCATGGCGTAGTACATGGGAAATCCCATCCATTCGGTCAAGGCCTCGAGCATGGACACGTCAATGTGCGCGCCCTCGCCGGTCTTGTCCCGTTGAATGATGGCCGCCAAGATGTTGGTGTAGGCATACATGCCAGCGGCAATGTCGGCGATGGAGTTGCCAGATTTGGACGGCGTGTCGGGTGTGCCGGTGATGCCCAAATAACCCGCCTCGCTTTGGATCAGCAAGTCATAGGCTTTTTTGTCGCGGTACGGCCCGTCTTGGCCGTAGCCCGAAATGTCGCAAACGATCAGGCGCGGGTGTTGTGCGCGCAAGCTGGCGGCATCCAAGCCCATGCGGGTGGTGGCCCCAGGAGCCAAGTTTTGCACCACCACGTCGGCGCGGGCAATCAAGGCTTTGAGGGCGGCCAATGCTTCGGGCTGCTTCAAGTCCAATGCCAGGCTTTCTTTGGATCGATTGACCCACACAAAATGCGAGGCCAAGCCCCTGGCGCGGCGGTCGTAGTCACGGGCGAAGTCGCCGCTGCCTGGGCGCTCGACCTTGATAACGCGTGCGCCCAAATCGGCCAAGTGGCGGGTGCACAGGGGCGCGGCAATCGCATGCTCAAGCGACACCACGGTGATGTGGTCCAGCGGGCGTGTCATGCCAACTCCGCGCTGGCTTGCATGGTGAGCCAGCCTTCGTGGTCTTGGGCCCATAAATCCACCCGGTTGCCATCGGGCTGACCGCACACCTTGAAAGCACGCCCATCGGCGCATTCAAAGGTCGGGCGCATGGCTTTGAAGGAAAACTGGCGCACCGGTCGGTCGGTGTGCCGGGCCACCAAGTCGAGCAGCAAAGTGGCCAGCAAGGGGCCATGCACCACCAAACCGGGGTAGCCCTCTTCTTGGGTCAC
>CAMDJU010000326.1 GCA_945900695.1 Bordetella parapertussis
CGCATCAATGCGGGCACCATCCGCCCCAACCAAGAGGTCTTGGTGATGCAAGGGCCAGACCACTCCTTGGGCAAGGCCAAATTGCTTCAATTGCTCAAATTCGAAGGGCTGGAGCGCGTGCAAGCCACCGAGGCAGGACCTGGTGACATTGTTTTGGTCAACGGCATTGAGCAAGTCAATATTGGTGTGACCCTGACCGACCCGCAGTCGCCTGCACCTTTGCCCATGCTCAAAATCGATGAGCCCACCCTGACCATGAATTTTTGCGTCAACAACTCGCCCCTGGCAGGCCGCGAGGGCAAGTTCGTGACCAGCCGCCAATTGCGCGACCGTTTGGACAAAGAACTGCAAGCCAACGTGGCTTTGCGGGTCCAAGACACCGACGAAGACGGGATTTACGAGGTGTCTGGGCGTGGCGAATTGCACTTGACCATTTTGTTGGAAAACATGCGCCGTGAAGGTTATGAACTGGCCGTGTCCAAACCCCGTGTGGTTTACAAAGAGGTCAATGGCGAGCGCCACGAGCCGATTGAAATGCTCACCGTTGACCTGGAAGAGGGTCACCAAGGCGGCGTGATGCAAGCCTTGGGCGAGCGCAAAGCCGAGTTGGCCAACATGGAGCCCGATGGCCGAGGCCGGGTTCGTTTGGAGTACCGCATACCGGCACGCGGCTTGATTGGCTTTCAAAACGAGTTTCTCAACTTGACCCGCGGCACCGGTTTGGCCAGCAACATCTTCGATGGTTACGAGGCATACCGGGGTGAAATCGCCAGCCGCAAAAATGGCGTGTTGATCAGCATGGACGATGGCGAAATTGTCACCTACGCTTTGGGCAAGCTCGATGACCGTGGACGCATGTTCGTGCGCCATGGCGACCCCGTGTATGAGGGCATGATTGTGGGCATCCACAGCCGTGACAACGACTTGGTGGTCAATGCCGTGCGTCAAAAGCAGTTGACCAACTTTCGCGTGTCGGGCAAAGAAGACGCCATCAAGATCACCCCCCCGATTGAACTCACCCTGGAATACGCGGTCGAGTTCATTGAGGACGATGAGTTGGTGGAGATCACCCCGAAAAGCATTCGTTTGCGCAAGCGCC
The DNA here is from genome assembly GCA_945900695.1 of Bordetella parapertussis. GTDB lineage: Bacteria > Pseudomonadota > Gammaproteobacteria > Burkholderiales > Burkholderiaceae_C > Limnohabitans > Limnohabitans parapertussis_A. The sequence goes on from CAMDJU010000326.1 coordinate 1,100, forward strand.
ACCTCAAGGAGCATGACCGCAAGCGCGCCAGCCGCACGGGTGCCTGAGCATGTTGGCCGGACTGAGCCATGGGCAAGCGGTGGGCTTGATGGTGGCCAATGCCGCCATGTGGTCCATCGCAGGCGTGGTCACACGCCAGCTCGACAGCGCCCAAGGCTTTGAAATCACTTTTTGGCGCAGCCTCTTCACGGTCTTGTCCTTGCTGGTTTTGTTGCCCTTGACCCAAGGGCGCACTGTTTTCATAAACATGCGCCAAGGCGGCTCCTCGTTGTGGTTGTCAGGGGTGTGCTGGTCGGTGATGTTCACGGCTTTCATGCTGGCCCTGACCATGACCACCGTGGCCAATGTGCTCATCACCATGGCCATTGGCCCTTTTTTCACGGCGCTGGTGGCCCGCGTGGTGCTGGGTCAGCGCATCGATGCGCGCACCGCTTTCGCCATTGTTTTGGCTGGATTGGGCATCGCTTGGATGTTTGGTGCCGAGGTGGCGACGCAGGGCTGGGTGGGTTTTGTCGTGGCTTTGTGCGTGCCCCTGGCCGCGGCCGTCAATTGGACGGTGGTTCAGCGTTCCGCGGTTCGCGGTCTCTCGGTGGACTTGGCCCCAGGGGTGTTGATTGGAGCCACCATCTCCTGTTTGGTGACACTGCCCATGGCCATGCCTTTCCAGGCAGTGGCCTCTGATGTGGCTTGGTTGGCCTTGCTGGGCTTGGTGCAACTGGCCATCCCCTGCCTGTTGTCTGTGGCCTGCGCCAAGGTATTGAAAGCACCCGAGGTGTCCTTGTTGGCTTTGCTCGAAGTGGTGTTTGGCATTTTCTTGGCTTGGTGGGGGGCGGGCGAAGAGCCCAGCTCCTCTGTTTTGTCGGGTGGTTTGCTGGTGTTGGGGGCTTTATTGGCGCACCAAGGTTTGACTTGGCGAGAGCGACAAAATTTGACCACTTAGAAAAGAAAGGCTTGGCACATGTCTGATGTTTTGTATGAAATCAAATCTGGGGTGGGCCTGATCACCTTGAACCGGCCCAGGGCCCTGAACGCCTTGTCCTTGTCCATGGTTCGCGATCTGACGGCATGCCTTCTGGCGTGGCGTGACAACGCCGATGTGCTGGCGGTGGCCATTCGCGGCAGCCACAAAGAAGGGGTGTTTGGACACTTTTGTGCAGGCGGTGACATTCGTTTTTTCCACCAAGCGGCATTGGCGGGTGACCCATCTTTGGAAGACTTTTTCACCGAGGAATACACCCTCAACCATTTGATTCACACCTATCCCAAACCCTACATCGCTTTCATGGATGGCATCGTCATGGGTGGCGGTATGGGCTTGTCCCAAGGCGCGGCTTTTCGCTTGGTCACCGAGCGCACCCAAATGGCCATGCCAGAAACCCACATTGGTTTGTTCCCAGATGTGGGCGGGGGTTACTTTCTCAGCCGGTTGGCGGGAGCCACGGGTGAATTTTTGGGTTTGACCGGTCAAACCCTTGGCGCAGCCGAGGCCGTGGCTGTGGGCTTGGCCGATGCACAAGCAGCCAGCAGCCAATTGCCCCTGCTGTGGGATGGCTTGAGCGGCCAATCGTGGCCCGATGGTGCAGCCGTGTTGCATTGGCTGCGCAGCCAGGTCGATACCCAAAAGCCGCCAGCGCCCGTGTGGGAGCACGGCGATATGCAACAAGTCTTCTCCCTGCACACTGTGGCGGCCATGCTCGACGCTCTGGGTGAGTTGGCGCGAGGCCCTGGGCCCCATGCCCCTTGGGCGCAAACCACCTTGGATGTGTTGCACCACCGCTCCCCCTTGATGCTGTGCGTGGTGTTGGAACAAATTCGCCGCGCAAGGGGCATCACTTTGGCTGAAGATTTGCGCATGGAGCGCAACATGGTCCGGCATTGCTTTCACCACCGCCCCTTGGCCGACAGCGAAACCGTCGAGGGCATTCGCGCCTTGGCGGTGGACAAAGACAAACAGCCCC
>CAMDJU010000327.1 GCA_945900695.1 Bordetella parapertussis
GGCTTATGTCACGTTGAAGCCTGGCCAAGAGCTCAACCTGTCTGGGGAGGCTGCGTAATCATGGCGGTCATCAAAATGAAACCGACCTCACCCGGCCGCCGCGCCGTGGTCAAGGTCACCCGTGATCACCTGTACAAAGGCGATCCTTATGCACCGTTGCTGGAACCTCAGTTTCAAAAGGCGGGTCGCAACAACAACGGTCACATCACCACACGCCACAAGGGCGGTGGTCACAAGCACCATTACCGCGTGGTCGATTTCCGCCGCATCAAGGATGGCATTCCCGCCAAAGTTGAACGCGTGGAATACGACCCTAACCGCACGGCCCACATTGCTTTGTTGTGCTACGCCGATGGCGAGCGCCGCTACATCATTGCGCCGCGTGGCTTGGAAGTGGGTGCCAGCCTGATGAGTGGTGCAGAAGCACCGATTCGCGCTGGCAACACCCTGCCCATTCGAAATATTCCGGTGGGCTCGACCATCCATTGCATCGAGTTGCAACCCGGCAAAGGCGCTCAAATCGCGCGCTCAGCGGGTACCTCGGCCACCTTGTTGGCACGTGAAGGCACTTATGCGCAGGTGCGCATGCGCTCTGGTGAGGTTCGCAAGATCCACATTGAATGCCGCGCCACCATCGGTGAAGTGGCCAACGAAGAACACAGCTTGCGCCAATTGGGCAAGGCCGGTGTCAAGCGCTGGATGGGCATCCGCCCGACCGTGCGTGGCGTGGCCATGAACCCGGTTGATCACCCGCACGGCGGTGGTGAAGGACGCACAGGCGAAGGCCGCGCTCCGGTTGACCCATGGGGCAACCTGACGAAAGGCTACCGCACCCGCAACAACAAGCGCACGCAAGTCATGATCGTCTCGCGTCGCAAGAAATAAGGGGTAGGCTCAATGACACGCTCACTCAAAAAAGGTCCCTTCGTTGACCATCACCTGTTGGCCAAGGCTGACAAAGCTGTGACCAACAAAGACAAAAAGCCCATCAAAACCTGGTCGCGTCGCTCTGTGATCCTGCCAGAGTTCATCGGCTTGACCATTGCTGTGCACAACGGCAAGCAACACGTCCCTGTGTATGTGACTGACCAGATGGTCGGGCACAAGCTGGGTGAATTCGCCCTGACCCGTAATTTCAAGGGTCATCCGGCGGACAAAAAAGTCCAGAAAAAGTAAGGAGCCATGATGGAAACACGTGCAGTCCTCAGAGGCGTTCGCCTGTCGGTCGACAAAGGCCGTTTGGTTGCCGACCTGATTCGGGGCAAAAAAGTGGATCAGGCTCTCGACATCCTGAACTTCACCCAGAAGAAGGCCGCTGGCATTGTGAAAAAAGTGCTGGAGTCCGCCATTGCCAACGCAGAACACAACGATGGTGCCGATATCGACGAGTTGAAGGTGAAAACCATTTATGTCGAACAAGGCGCCACGCTCAAGCGTTTCACCGCACGGGCCAAAGGCCGTGGCAACCGCATCAGCAAGCCCACATGCCACGTGTATGTGACGGTTGGCAACTGAAAGGTCTAGGAAGATATGGGACAAAAAATCCACCCCACCGGTTTCCGCCTGTCGGTGAGCCGCAACTGGGCCAGCCGTTGGTATGCCAGCAACCGTGATTTCGCTGGTATGTTGGCCGAAGACATCAAGGTGCGCGAGTACCTCAAGACCAAACTGAAAAACGCAGCAGTTTCGCGCGTGTTGATCGAGCGACCCGCCAAAAATGCCCGCATCACCATTTTTTCCGCACGCCCTGGCGTGGTCATCGGTAAAAAAGGCGAGGACATTGAAAACCTCAAGCGCGACTTGGCGCAGCGTTTGGGTGTGCCTGTGGCCGTCAATATCGAAGAGGTGCGCAAGCCCGAGATCGATGCCCAGTTGATTGCCGACAGCATTACCCAGCAGCTTGAAAAGCGCATCATGTTCCGACGTGCCATGAAGCGCGCGATGCAAAACGCCATGCGTTTGGGTGCCCAAGGCATCAAGATCATGTCGGCCGGTCGTTTGAACGGCATTGAAATTGCGCGCACTGAGTGGTACCGCGAGGGCCGCGTGCCATTGCACACCTTGCGCGCCGACATCGACTACGGCTTTTCCGAAGCCAAGACCACCTATGGCGTGATTGGCGTCAAGGTCTGGGTTTACAAGGGCGATACCCTGGGTCGCAATGACGCTCCTGGCGTGCCTGAGCCCCGCAATGAAGACGATCGCCGCCCACGTGGTCCGCGCCGTGATGCGCGCCCAACGGGTGACCGTCCTGCCCGTGGTGGCCGCCGCCCGGAGGGATCCCAAGCCGCACCTGTGGATGGCAGCGATAAGCCCGCCGAAGCCACGGATGCACCGAAAACCACCGTTAAGCGCGTTCGTAAAGTAACGGCGCCCGCATCCACTGGCACGGTTGCGGACGGAAAAGGAGAATAAGCATGCTGCAACCAGCGCGCCGCAAATACCGCAAAGAACAAAAAGGTCGCAACACCGGCATCGCCACACGTGGCAACACCGTGGCCTTTGGTGACTTTGGCCTCAAATCAACCGACCGTGGTCGTTTGACAGCCCGCCAAATCGAGTCCGCACGCCGTGCCATTTCGCGCCACGTCAAGCGGGGTGGTCGCATTTGGATTCGCATCTTTCCAGACAAGCCCATTTCGCAAAAACCTGCTGAGGTTCGCATGGGCAACGGCAAGGGCAATCCCGAGTACTACGTGGCTGAAATCCAGCCCGGTAAGGTGCTTTACGAAATCGTTGGCGTGCCCGAGCAATTGGCGCGTGAAGCGTTCCGTTTGGCCGCTGCCAAACTCCCTTTGCGCACCACGTTTGTGGCCCGCATGATGGGCCAATGAGCCAGGAGATATGACGATGAAAGCGACCGAATTGCGCCAAAAAGATGTGGCCGCCTTGCAAACCGAGGTCAAAGAGCTGCAAAAAGCCCACTTTGCCATGCGCATGCAAAAAGCCACGCAACAACTCAACAACACTGCTCAGATGCGCGTCACCCGCCGCAGCATTGCGCGGGCCAAAACCATTCTGGCCCAAAAGCAAGCCGCCAAATAAGGATC
>CAMDJU010000328.1 GCA_945900695.1 Bordetella parapertussis
TCAATGCCTTCGAAACCTGGTGACTGACGCCACCCATTGCCATGCTCAACATCTTTACCCTTGCCAACGGGCGCTTGTTCCAAGAAGAAATCGAGTCTTTGGAAGAGTTGTCGCGTTTTCAGCCCATTTGGGTTGACCTCGAGTCCCCCACCCTGGAAGAAAAGCGCTGGATCAACCAGCACTTTGGCCTGCTCATCCCCGAAGACGCGATGGATGAAGACATCGAAGAGTCAGCGCGCTTTTATGAAGAAGACAACGGCGAGTTGCACATCCGCAGCGACTTTTTGATCGCCCACGAGGACGAACCCCGCACCGTGAGGGTGGCTTTCATCATCAACCAACAAAACGAGTCGCTCAAAAGCCGTGGCGTGCTGTTCTCTATCCACGACGAAGACGTGCCGGTGTTTCGCCTGTTGCGCATGCGCGCCAGACGCGCACCAGGCTTGATCGAAGACGACAAGGATGTGTTGCTCAAACTGTTTGACGCTGACGCCGAGTACTCTGCTGACACGCTGGAGGGCATTTACGACGAACTTGAAAAGGCCAGCAAGTTGGTGCTCTCAGAGGTCGTCACCGACGCTTTGGCCGGCGAGGTGCTGGGGGCCATCGCCCGCCAAGAAGACTTGAACGGGCGCATCCGGCGCAATGTGATGGACACCCGCCGCGCCGTCAGCTTCATGATGCGCGCCAAGATGCTCAATGCTGAACAATTTGAGGAAGCGCGCCAAATTCTGCGCGACATCGAGTCGCTGGACAGCCACACCGCTTTTTTGTTCGACAAGATCAACTTTTTGATGGATGCCACCGTGGGCTTTATCAATATCAATCAAAACAAGATCATCAAAATTTTCTCGGTGGCCAGCGTGGCCTTGTTGCCACCCACATTGATCGCCAGCATTTACGGCATGAACTTTCAATTCATGCCCGAACTCAATTTTGATTGGGGCTACCCCTATGCCCTGGTGTTGATGCTGGCCAGCGCCATCGTGCCCATGTGGTATTTCCGCAAACGCGGTTGGTTGCAATAACCAACGATAAGCCTGCACCGACAAACCAAGTCGGCAAATCCCACAAATTACCAGGGGGTTTTCAATCCCGGGTTTAATCCCCCCACTCGATGGGGAGTAGCTCCATTCTGTTGCCAGCCAAACGGCTTGGTCAGCGGGATCAACAAATCGTCAATACGAAGCTTTGCTTCCGGTTTGTTGGGCACATAACAGCATCACTACAAGCTGAGCAAGACCTTCGATCCGTCACCCGTGGGGTGGGGCGAAGCGTCGATCGGGTTCCCACTCATCTCGTTTTTCTGCGCCACAACGGGTAGTGATTGACTGTTCTTGTGGAGCGTCTGTGGAACTTTTTTCTGCCCCCTGGTGGTCGGCATTGCTGGCCATTATCTTGATTGACCTGGTTTTGGCCGGCGACAACGCCATCTTGATCGCGCTGGCTGCGCGCAACCTCCCACCTGAACTCCAACGCAAAGCCATCCTATGGGGCACGGTGGGCGCCATTGTGGTGCGCAGCCTCATGACCTTGTGCGTTGTCTGGCTGCTGCAAATTCCGGGCTTGATGCTGGTGGGCGGCCTGGGTCTGCTGTGGATCGCCTACCAATTGCTGGGCGAGCAACCCGGTGAACACGAAGGCGCTTCTGGACCCACCAACTTTTGGGGCGCCATGAAAACCATTGTGGTCGCCGACGCCTTGATGGGCGTGGACAACGTGCTGGGCGTGGCCGGCGCCGCGCACGGTGCCATGGACTTGGTGGTGCTGGGCTTGCTCATCAGCATACCGATCGTGGTGTTTGGCAGCTCTTTGGTGCTGCGCTTGGTCGAGCGCTGGCCGGTGATCATCCAACTCGGTGCCGCTGTGTTGGCCTTGACCGCCGCCAAGATGGTGCTGGGTGAGCCCTTGCTGGCCGATTATTTGAAATCCATCCCCTTGCCCAGCGTTTGGTTGCAAAGCATTGTCATCGCCTTGGCCGTTGTTGGCGTCTTGCTGGCTGGGCGGTGGCGTGCGCGGCGCAACAACCGAACCGATTCCCCCAACCCTGGCGTTCAAACCTGAAGGAGACCCGCATGGAAACCTGGCTTGTATACATCGACGACAAAACACATGCGCAGCAACAGATCACGCCTTTGCTCATCAATGGCGCACCCATCCACTGGGTCTTGATCGGTTGCCCACCGCGGCTGACCCGCCATGCCGGAAAATGGCTGACCCAAAAAGCCATTCAACGCTGGAGAAACCAATGGACGCAAGAGAACTTGCAGCCCATCCAAACATTGCTGAGCCAACGCGGCGACAAAGTGACCACCCGGGTGGCGCAAGGCCCCTTGGTGGAGTTGACGCGCCAAATGCAACAAGAGTGGGGCACCCTGAGGGTGCTGGATGCACGCCGCCCACGCTTGGGCCAAGACCTACAACCGGCCACCGAAAACCAAGAGCGCACACCGCAAAGCCCCTGGATGGTGCCGGGCTCCGTGGCCTTCATGGGCACCCTCATGACCATGGCCGCCGATTGAAACCCTGGCTGCCCACGGCTTGTCTGTGGGCGGCTGTGGCGAGCATGGGCAGCGCCATCGGTGCCACCCATCCTGTGGGCCACACCGTGCTGGTGGGCCCCTTGCAGTGGGATGCCCACGAAGTCACCATCGGCCAAGTCAAAGCTTTTGCCAGCGCCACCGGCTTTTTGAGCCAGGCTGAAAAGGCTGGTGGTGGCACCGTGTTTGAGTCGGGTTGGACGCACAAGCCTGGTTGGACGTGGCGCTTGCCTTTTGGCGCCGCTGCGCGTGACGACGAACCTGCGGTCCACCTGGACTTTGACGAAGCCCAAACCATTTGTCGCCACACTGGCAAGCGATTGCCCACCGATGCCGAATGGACTTCGGCCGCCTACCTGGAGCAACGCCCAACGCCTGGACCAGGCTGGGTGCGGGGGCAACGCTATCCCTACCCCTTGGGTGCCAGTGCCAAAGCCAGCCACTGCCTGGGCCCATGCGCCAACTTAAAAGGCACGGCGCCCAGCGGCAGCCTGACCCGGGGCG
>CAMDJU010000329.1 GCA_945900695.1 Bordetella parapertussis
ATGGTGCTGCGCTGGCAGCAACCGGGGCAAATTGGTGCGGCCTATTGGGGCATGCAATGCGCCCACATCGGTTTGGCGGTGGTGGTGGCGGGCATCACCGGCGTGAAGTCGTATGAAGTCGAGCGCGATGTGCGCATGGGCGTGGGCGATGTGGTGACCATTGCGCCCTATGCATTTCGCTTGCAAGGCATGTCCGAGGTCAAAGGCCCCAATTACCGGGCGGTGCGCGCCGATGTCGAGGTGCTGAAAAACGGCCAGCCCATGGATCGCCTGTACCCAGAAAAGCGGCGTTACTTTTCGACAGCCATGCCGATGACCGAGGCGGCGATCGATACGGGCTTTATGCGCGATTTGTATGTGTCGCTGGGCGACCCGATTGACGGGCCCACACCGCAATGGAGCATGCGGGTGTATTACAAGCCTTTTGTGCCCTGGATTTGGGCGGGTGTGTTGTTGATGGTCTTGGGTGGGGCGTTGGCCGCTGTGGATCGGCGCTACCGTGCCGCTAGCGCGCGCACCGAACCCATGCCCGCCGGTGTGGCGCCGCAGGGGAGCACATGAAGAAGTTTCTCATCCCCTTGGCTTTGTTTTTTGGTTTGGTGATTTTTTTGGGCTTGGGCTTGCAGCGCGACCCGCATGAAATCCCCTCTCCCTTGATCAACAAGCCAGCGCCCGCCTTTAGCTTGCCCACACTCGACCCGGCGACAAGCGCGTTCAGCCCGGCCGAGATGCAAGGCCGGGTCTGGTTGCTCAATGTGTGGGCCACCTGGTGCGTGGCCTGCCGCCAAGAGCATCCGCTGCTGGTGGACTTTGCCCAGCGCCATCAGGTGCCCATCGTGGGCATGAGTTACAAGGAAATTCAGCCCCAGGACGTGCAAGCGCAGGGCATGGACGCCAACGCCAAACTGCAATTCGCCCGCGAACGCAGCCAAGTGTGGTTGTCGCGCTATGGCAACCCGTATGTGTTGTCGGTGATGGACTTGGATGGGCGCGTGGGCATCCAATACGGCGTGTATGGCGTGCCCGAGACCTATGTGATCGACAAGCAAGGCGTGATCCGCTACAAAGCGGTGGGCGAGGTGACCCCCGCCATCTTGGCCAGCAAGGTGTTGCCCTTGATCCAAAAATTGAATGCCTCTTGATGGGCGCGTTGAACACACCCTCTCATTTTGTTGGGCTGGACGCTGCGAGGCGCAGTGGGGTTGCAGGCTTTGGCCTGCCCACAAGACGGGCTCTGGCCGCCAGCCTCAGCCTGGCCGTGGCCGGTCTGTTCCAGTTGACCGCAGCGGCCCAAGGCCCAAAGCCTGCACCTGCCGATGTCTCTGCGTCTGCAGCTGTGATCACCCCCCTGCCTGCTGCTTCAGCTGCTTCAGCTGCTTCAGCTGCGCCTGCTGCGGCGGTGGCGCCCGCGCCCGTATCCAGTGGCCAAGCCGTGGCCCCACCCACCAGCACCCTGGGCCCCGAGGCCGCGCCGATGACCGACGAGCCCGTGCTCGAGGCGCGCTTGCTCAAGCTGTCCGAGGAGTTGCGGTGTTTGGTGTGCCAAAACGAATCGCTGGCTTCCTCGCGGGCCGAGTTGGCCGATGACTTGCGCCGCGAGGTGCGCAGCTTGCTGAGCGAGGGCAAAACCGACCAACAGGTGAAAAGTTTTTTGGTCGAGCGTTACGGCGACTTTGTGCTTTACCGCCCCGAGCTCAAGCCCATGACGTGGCTGCTGTGGTTTGGCCCCTTTGTGTTGTTGTTGGGTGCGGTGTCGGGCTTGGGTTGGTACTTGCGCCAGCGTCGCAAGCTGGCCGACAGGGCCCCGGCCATGAGCGACGCGGAACGCGCGCGGGTCGATCAATGGTTGAAGGACTGATGTGAATGTTGCCCTGAGTTTTGTGGCCCTGACCTTGCTGATGGTGGTGGCGGTGTTGGGTGTGTTGGTGTGGTCTTTGTGGCGCCCGCCGGTGCTGGCCGCCGCAGACGCCCATGAAGAAGCCAATGCGCAGGTTTACCGCGATCAAAGTGCCGACCTCGCGCGCGAGCACACCCTGGGGCATCTGAATGATGCGGAGTACGCCCAGGCCCTGGAGGAACTCAAGCTGCGCTTGCGCGACGATTGGGTCAGTGGCCCCGTTCAGGCGCAGGCTGGGCTGAGCGATAGGCCGCGCAAAACGGTCTTGGCCCTGTGCCTGATGCTGCCGGTGTGCGCGGTGCTGCTGTACGGCACTTGGGGCTCGCCCATGGGTTTGGACCCAGCGGCATTGGCCAGCTCGGCCCCCGATGACGGCCCCAATGCAACGGTCACCCCCGAAAAGATTGCGCAGATGGTGGGCCAATTGGAGCGCCGCTTGCAAGACGAACCCAACAACATGGACGCTTGGGTCATGCTGGCGCGTTTGCAGCGCAGCCAAGAAAAGTTCCCTGCCTCTGAAAAATCCTTTGCCAAAGCCCTGGCCATTTCCGCCGATGACGACCTGGCCGTCGAGCGCGCCGAGGTGGTGGCGCAGGTGCAAGGGGGCGACTTCAGTGGCGAGCCCTGGGCCGTGATCAATCGCATCCTCAAGGCCAACCCGAACCAAAACAATGCCTTGTTGTTGGCCGGCAGTGCGTCGTTTTCTGAGGGGCGTTTTGCCCAGGCCATTCAATACTGGGAACGGGTGCGGGCCAGCTTGCCACCGCAGTCGGAGGACATCAATGCCTTGGACAGCGCCCTGGCCCAAGCCAGAGAGCGGTTGGCCCCTGGTCGCGCCAGCGACCAGATTTCCTCTGCAGGGCGCGCCGCCATCGCCCCGCCTGCCGCAACAGATCGGGCCAACTCCCCGCCCTCCAATTCGGCCAGCGCTAAAGCCCAGCCCGCCTCCCCCACCAGCCCGCCCAGCTCACTAAGTGTCGCGGCCGCCCGCATCTCTGGCCGGGTCAGCCTGGCCCCCGAACTGGCGGCCCAAACCAGCCCCAGCGACACGGTCTTCATTTATGCCACGCCGGCGCAAGGCGGGCGCATGCCGCTGGCGATTGTGCGCACCACGGTGGCGGCACTGCCCTTTGA
>CAMDJU010000330.1 GCA_945900695.1 Bordetella parapertussis
GCGCTGTGGGACATGCAGCACATTCGCCAGCGCATCGCCATGCTCGACGCCAAAACCCGCGCTGCGCGGCAACTGATGTACCACTGCGCTTGGTCGGTCACGCAAGACCACGACATCGTGCAAGAGGTGTCCATGCTGAAAGCCTTGACCGGTGACTTGGTCAACGAGGTGGTGGGCGGTTGCCTGCAGTTTTGGGGCGGCATGGGCTATATGCGCGAAGCGCCTATCGAGCGTCTGTGGCGCGACGCCCGTGTGTTGGCCATCGGTGGCGGTGCCACCGAGGTGATGTTGGAAGAAGTGGCCAAGCGCTACTGAGCCATGCCAACGTGTGGGCGGCCCAGTGTGGCTGCCGTCCTGGTGTTTTTAATCCGCTGAGACAAGCCATTCATGAGTTACACCTGCATCGAAGTCCGTCACCCCAGCCCAGAGCGCACCGAGGTGTGGCTCAACCGCCCGGATGTGCGCAACGCGTTCAACGACGCCATGATCGCCGAGCTGACCCACGCCTTTTTCGACATTGCCCGCGACCCCCATGTGCGGGTGGTGCTGCTGAGCGGTCATGGCAAGGCGTTTTGTGCGGGCGCCGACCTGAACTGGATGCGCGCCATGGCCGATTACAGCTGGGACCAAAACCGTGCTGACGCCCAAGGCCTGGCCGATATGTTGTGGACGCTGGACCAATGCCCGGTGCCCATCGTGGGCCGCTTGCACGGCGATTGCTATGCCGGCGGCATGGGCTTGGCGGCGGTGTGCGATGTGCGTCTGGCCAGCGCGTCCATGCAGTTTTGTTTGTCCGAGGCGCGGCTGGGTTTGATGCCGGCCACCATCAGCCCTTATGTGGTGCGGGCCATGGGTGCGTCTGCGGCTCGGCGTTACTTTGTGACCGCAGAGCGCTTCAGCGCTGCCCAAGCCCAAGCCATGGGCTTGGTGCACGAGGTCTGCGCACCCGACGCCTTGGACGCCAGTGTCGAGGCCATGCTTGAAACGCTGGTGCAAAACGGACCCGCTGCGGTGCGCCTGTGCAAGCAGTTGGTGCGCGATGTGGAGGGTCGCCCCATCGACGCCGACCTGCGCGCAGAAACCGCTCGCCGCATTGCCGACATCCGCGCCAGCTCAGAGGGCAAAGAGGGTTTGCAATCGTTTTTGCACAAGCGCCCGCCTGATTGGTTGATCGCCAGGACTTGACGCCATCCAGCCCCCCGACAACGCCTAGGAAGAGCCCATGTTTGCCAAAATTTTGATCGCCAACCGGGGCGAAATCGCCTGCCGTGTGGCCGCCACGGCGCGCCGCCTCGGTGTGGCCACGGTGGCGGTGTACTCTGACGCCGATGCCCAAGCCGCCCATGTGCAGGCTTGCGACCAAGCCCTTCACATTGGCGGCGCTGAGGCCAAGGACAGCTACTTGCAGTGGCAGCGCATCATCGATGCGGCGCGCCAAACCGGTGCCCAAGCGATTCATCCAGGTTACGGGTTTTTGAGCGAAAACGCCGACTTTGCCCAGGCCTGCGCCGATGCGGGCTTGGTCTTCATTGGCCCGCCGCCGGCCGCCATCCGCGCCATGGGTTTGAAGGCCGCTTCCAAACAGTTGATGGGGCAAGCCGGTGTGCCCTTGGTGCCGGGATACCACGGTGCCGACCAAGACCCGGCGCTGTTGGCCCGCGAAGCCGAAAAAATCGGCTACCCGGTGCTGATCAAAGCCAGCGCAGGCGGCGGCGGCAAGGGCATGCGGGTGGTGCGCAGTACCGATGCATTTGACGCTGCATTGGCCTCGTGCCAGCGCGAGGCGCAAAACAGTTTTGGCGATGCGGCGGTGCTGATCGAAAAATACGTGCAGCGCCCACGACACATCGAAATACAAGTTTTTGCAGACACCCAAGGCCATTGCATTCACTTGTTCGAGCGCGATTGTTCGGTGCAGCGGCGGCACCAAAAGGTGCTCGAAGAAGCGCCCGCGCCGGGCATGACTGCTGAGTTGCGCCAGCGCATGGGCCAAGCCGCTGTGGCCGCAGCCCAGGCCGTGGGCTACGTGGGGGCAGGCACGGTGGAATTCATCGTCGAGCAAAGCGAGCGCGGCATGGACTTCTTCTTCATGGAGATGAACACCCGCTTGCAAGTCGAGCACCCCGTGACCGAGGCCATCACCGGCCTGGACTTGGTGGAGTGGCAGTTGCGCGTCGCCAGTGGCGAGGCTTTGCCCTTGGCGCAAGACCAGGTGCGCATCCAAGGCCATGCCATCGAAGCGCGCATTTGCGCCGAAAACCCCGAGCGCGACTTTTTGCCCGCCACCGGCCTCTTGGCGGTTTACCGCACGCCAAACGCCCAGATGTTCAAGGCCAGTGCGGTGCGCATCGACAGCGGTGTGCGCGAGGGCGACACCATCAGCCCGTTTTACGACCCGATGATCGCCAAGCTCATCGTGCACGCGCCCACGCGCGCGGCGGCGCTGGCCCAACTTGACTTGGCTTTGGCGCAGTTGCACATCGTGGGCTTGAGCCACAACGTAGATTTTTTGCGCCATGTGGTGCGCAGCCCCTCGTTTGCCAACGCGATGCTCGACACCGCTTTGATCGAGCGCGAAAGCGCCGTCTTGTTTGGCCAAACCCCGGTCCCTGCACCCGTGTGCGCCGCCTTCGCCTTGGCCCAATACCGGCAAGCCTTGATCAGCTCAGAGCAAGGCAGCCCCCAGGCCTGGGTCGACCCGTTTGCGCGCCGCGATGGCTGGACGCTGCAAGCCACGCGCCGCTGGCGCGGCCAGGGTGAGTGGCAAGGCCAGACGGTTCAGGTCAGCTCCGTGGCTGGCGCGGGGCAAGCCGAGGTGCTGCGTGTGCAAGCCGATGGTGTGGACTGGCAAGGCGCTTTGCGTTGGCAAGCCACCGAGGCCGGCCTGACGGTGTGGTTGGGCGAACAGCCCTGGCGCGCCCAGGTGCACACCCATGGCGGTGTGATGCATGTGTTCACCCCCGAGGGTGCTGCGGCGTGGCGCTGGATCGATCCGCTGGCGCACCAAGCCGATGCTGCCGCCAC
>CAMDJU010000331.1 GCA_945900695.1 Bordetella parapertussis
TCGTGAACGAAGAAGGGGCGGGAGGTGCTGGGAGGCGGCGATGGGGTGGCGCAACCGCTGGGCTTGGCTTGTCGCCCAGAGGTCAGCACATCCAGTAGTCTAAGGTCTGTGAGATGTGCTGCGCTGGCGCGATGTGGTGCGCTATGCTGGCGCCAAACCCGAATAACTTTCCCATTTGAAAAGAACCCAACCATGCCCAACGACACCATGACTTTTCAGCAGCGCTTGCAAAAAAACCAAGTGGTTTTGGCCCCCGGTATTTACGACGCCTTGAGCGCCCTGATCGCCGAGCAATCGGGTTTTGAGGCCTTGTATTTGTCAGGCGCGTCCATTGCCTACACCCGGCTGGGCCGATCTGATGTGGGCCTGACCACCGCCACTGAGGTGGCCGACACCTTGGCGCGCATCACCGAGCGGGTCAACCTGCCGGTGATCGTGGACGCCGACACCGGTTTTGGCAATGCCTTGAACGTGCAGCGAACGGTGTTGGACTTTGAGCGCGCGGGTGCGGCCATGATTCAACTCGAGGACCAAGGGTTTCCCAAACGTTGTGGTCACTTGGATGGCAAAAGCCTGGTCCCCACGCGCGAGATGCAAGGCAAATTGCGTGCAGCCCTGGACGCACGGCGCAGCGCTCAGACTTTGATATTGGCCCGCACCGATGCGGTGGCGGTAGAGGGGTTTGATGCGGCCATGGACCGCGCAGAGGCCTATTTGGAATGTGGCGTGGACGCGCTGTTCATCGAAGCGGTGCGCAGCCCCGAGCAAATGGACCTGGCTTGTGGTCGCTTTGCCCAGCGCATTCCCATGCTGGCCAACATGGTCGAGGGCGGCAAAACACCGGTGACCGATGCCCAAAGCCTGGGGCAAAAAGGGTATCGGATCGTGATTTTCCCCGGCGGCACGGCGCGTGCGGTGGCGCACACCTTGCAAGGCTACTACAGCAGCTTGCACCAACACCAAACCAGCTTACCTTGGCGCGACCAGATGCTGGACTTTGATGGCCTCAACGCGGTGATCGGCACGCCCGAATTGCTGGCCACCGGCAAACGTTACGAAGGCTGATCAGCCTGGGTCTGGCTGTCCGCGGCGTAGGCGGACAGAGGCACGCAACTGCAAAACAGGTTGCGGTCGCCATGCACGTTGTCGATGCGGCCCACGCTGGGCCAATATTTCACGCTGCCCGGTGCCCGGCCATCCCAAGCCGCTGCCAGCTCGCGCGAATATGGGTGATCCCAATCGGTGGATATCACGCTGCGAGCCGTGTGTGGCGCGTTTTTCAGCGGGTTGTTGTCTTGCGGCCAAACCCCTTGCTCGATCTGGCGCACTTCATCGCGAATGGCGATCATGGCTTGGATAAAGCGCTCCAGTTCTTCCAAGGTTTCGCTTTCAGTGGGTTCGACCATCAAGGTGTTGGCCACTGGGAAGGATAGGGTGGGCGCATGAAAGCCATGGTCCATCAAGCGCTTGGCCACGTCCTCGGCCATCACGCCTGAGCTGTCTTTCAAACCACGCAAGTCCAAGATGCATTCGTGCGCCACGTGGCCATGCTCGCCGGCGTACAAAGTCGGGTAGTGGTCGGCCAAGCGCCGGCTGATGTAGTTGGCCGACAAAATGGCTGCTTCGGTGGCATGCTGCAAACCGGCCGATCCCATCATGCGGCAGTACATCCATGAAATGGGCAACACCGCCGCATTGCCCAAGGGCGCTGCTGAGATGGCGCCCACCGCAGGGTGGGGTGCGTCGCAGGCCTGTGCGCTGCTTTGCGCGGGTGATGGGGCCGTGAGCCCACCACCGGGCCAGCCCCCCGTGGCATGGCCAGGTAAAAAAGGCACCAGGTCTTGCACCACACACACCGGCCCTACACCCGGGCCGCCGCCGCCATGGGGGATGCAAAAGGTTTTGTGCAAGTTCAAGTGGCTGACATCGCCACCGAACTCGCCGGGAGCTGCCACGCCGACCAAAGCGTTCATGTTGGCACCGTCCACATACACCCGGCCGCCATGCTGGTGCACCAATTCACACAAGGCTTTGACCTGGGTTTCAAACACCCCATGGGTGCTGGGGTAGGTGATCATCACCGCGGCCAAGTTGGCGCTGTGCTGCTCGCACTTGGCTTGCAAATCGGCCATGTCCACATTGCCGTTGTCGTCGCATTGGGTCACCACCACTTGCATGCCCACCATTTGGGCGCTGGCTGGGTTGGTGCCGTGGGCGCTGGATGGGATCAGGCAAATGTGGCGGTGCCCTTGGCCATGGGCGCGGTGGTAGGCCTGGATCACCAGCAAGCCCGCGTATTCCCCTTGCGATCCGGCATTGGGCTGCAAGCTGATGCCGGCGTATCCAGTGGCCTCGCACAGCCATTGGCGCAACTGGCGGTCGAGTTCGGCATAGCCTTGCTGTTGATCGGGTGGGGCAAACGGGTGCACGTTGGCAAATTCGGGCCAGGTGATGGGAATCATCTCGCTGGTGGCATTGAGCTTCATGGTGCACGAGCCCAGTGGGATCATGCTGCGGTCCAGCGCCAGGTCTTTGTCCGACAACTGACGGATGTAGCGCAGCATGCCGGTCTCCGAGTGGTAGCGGTTGAACACTGGGTGCGTCAGGTAGTCACTGCTGCGGCGCAAGTTTTCGGGGATGAGCGGCTCGATGCCTTTTTCAAAAGTGGACCAAGCGGGCAGGGGGTGATGGTCTGGGGCAAACAGTTGCCACAGCAGCTGCACATCCTCGCGGGTGGTGGTTTCGTCCAGGCTGATGCCGATGGTGTCAGCGCTCAAGCGGCGCACATTGGCCCCAGCGGCCACGGACTTGGCTTGCACATCGGTTGCAGCTTGCGCCGAGGCCATCACCACGCCCAGGGTGTCAAACGCGGTGTCGTTGAGCAAAGTGCAACCCAGCTGCCGCAAACCCTGGGCCAAGATGGCGCAATAACTGCTGACGCGTTGGCCAATGCGCTTCAAGCCTTGGGGGCCGTGATAGACGGCATACATGCTGGCCACCACGGC
>CAMDJU010000332.1 GCA_945900695.1 Bordetella parapertussis
GACTTCACCCCGATTGGCTTGATGGCCAGCTTCAGCTACACCTTGGTGGCGCGCAAAGAGCTGCCGCAAAACACCTTGAAAGAAGTCATCACCTACGCGCAACAAAACCCAGGCAAATTGAGTTTGGCCACGGGTGGGGCCGGGTCGGGACAGCACGTGGCAGGCGTGCTGTTCAAGCAGTTGGCCAAGGTGGACATCGTGGAGATTCCCTACAAAGGGGCACAACCGGCCTATACCGATATGTTGGGCGGGCGGGTCGACTTGTTTTTTGACAACACCACCACCGCCCAGCCTTTGATCGAGGCCGGTCGCATCAAACCCTTGGCCACGTCGGGCACGCGGCGTGAGTTGTCCATGCCTCAAATCCCGACTGCGCGCGAGGCTGGGGTGGATGGTTTGGAGATGGAGAGTTGGATTGGTATTTTTGCCTCCGCCAAAACCCCGGCTCCGGTGCTGGAGAGGTTGCGCGCCGGATTGGCCAAAGTCACCGCCCAGCCTGAGCTGCGCCAGCGCTTGGAAAAAGGCGGCTGGCGCATGATGGGCATGTCTGTTCCTGAGGCCGAAAGCTATGCCCGTTCAGAAGCCGAAAAGTGGACGCGCTTTTTGAAACAAGCGGGTATTTCAGGTGACTGACACCCAAGCCATTGAGCAAGTGGTGCGCCATTGGGCGCTGTGCAGAGATACCCGCCAATGGAAGGGCCTGCGCCGCTGTTATGCCCCGGGTGCCAGCGTCAAAACAACCTGGATGGTGGGCAGCGCTGAAGACTTCATCGCCGCTTCCATCAAGGGCGCAGACAACCCCCAGGCCCCGCAGTCATTGCATTCGATAGGCGCCAGCAGCATCGACGTGTTGGGCGACAAAGCCCTGGCCGAAACCCGCATGGTGTTGATGCTGCGCGCCCCGCTGGATGCGGTCGAGGTGGACATCACCGCTTGGGGCCGGTTCTTGGACTTTTTTGTGCGCCACCAGGGCCGCTGGTGCATTCTGCAGCGCCACCCGATCCACGAAAAAGACCGCATGGACCCGGTGGACCCGGCCGCTGTGTTGAAGCTGGACGCTGCGCGCTTGGCGAGTTTGCCCAAGGCCTATTGCCACATCACCTATATGCAGTCTCTGCAAGGTGCCACCATCACACCCGACCTGGTGCAGCACAATTCGCCCGAACAAGCGCTGCTGTACCAAACGGCCCAAGACTGGTTGCGCGGCTGAAATCGCCGTGGTGGTCAGCCCGGGTTCGGCATCCGCGCCGACACTGAAACCAACACCCTTTGGAGCCGCGCCGATCATGAGCCCAGCCAACCCTTCGCAAGACACCGACATTTGGCGCAACCAGCCCCACACGGCCGTGTCATCCGGCGCACACGTGCCATTCGTGGCCGCGCACCGCTCGCCCGACCCGGCAATTGAAATCATCGATCCCTCTTTTGCCCGTTACCGTTTGTTCAGCGCGGGGGTAGAGCAATTGGCCAGCGGCATGCGTTGGGCCGAAGGGCCGGTGTATGTTGGTGACCACCGCGCTTTGTTGTTTTCCGACATTCCAAACAACCGCATCTTGCGCTTTGATGAGATCAGTGGGCACACCAGCGTGTTTCGCGCCCCCTCGCAGTTTGCCAACGGCCTGTGCCGCGACCGACAAGGCCGCTTGCTGGCCTGTGAGCACTTGGGGCGTCGCGTCACCCGCACCGAGCATGACGGGCGCATCAGCGTGCTGGCCGATCGCTTTGAGGGCAAGCGCCTGAACTCGCCCAACGACATTGTGTGTGGTGTGGATGGCAGCATTTGGTTCACCGACCCGGTGTTTGGCATCAGCGGCCATTGGGAGGGCGAGCCCGCCACCCCCGAATTGGGTCAAAACGTGTACCGCATCGACGGCCAAACCGGCGCCCTCAGCGTCGTGGTGAACGATCTGCAAGGCCCCAATGGCCTGGCCTTCAGCCCCGACCAAAGCCATTTGTATGTGGTCGAGTCGCGCGCCAAGCCGCACCGCTTGGTGTGGCGCTACCGCGTCAGCCCCAGCGGCACCCTGACAGACAAAGCGCTGCTGATCGACGCCCAAGGCCCTGGCGCTTTGGACGGCATCAAGGTGGATGTGGACGGCAACATTTGGTGCGGATGGGGCAGCGACGGCTCAGTGGGCGCTGACTTGGAGGCTTTGGATGGGGTGCGGGTGTTCAACCCCGAGGGCCAAGCCATTGGCCACATCCACCTGCCCGAGCGCTGCGCCAACCTGGCCTTTGGCGGTCCACAACGCAACCGTTTGTACATGGCCAGCAGCCATTCGCTGTATGCCTTGTTCGTCAACACCCAAGGTGCGGTGGCGTATTGATGTGAGGCGCCAACCAGCCTGAGGTCGGGGGTGGGCTGATCTTGGGCGCCAAGAAAAAAGCGGGTGGTGCCCAAAGCACCACCCGCTCAATCAAT
The DNA here is from genome assembly GCA_945900695.1 of Bordetella parapertussis. Taxonomy (GTDB): domain Bacteria; phylum Pseudomonadota; class Gammaproteobacteria; order Burkholderiales; family Burkholderiaceae_C; genus Limnohabitans; species Limnohabitans parapertussis_A. Next base: position 2,423 of record CAMDJU010000332.1, read on the forward strand.
GGGGCCAAGGCCCGGTTTTCAGCGACCAGCCGCGGCTTTGAGGGCTGCTGCCTTGTCGGTGCGCTCCCAAGTGAAATCGGGCTCATTGCGGCCAAAGTGGCCGTAAGCAGCGGTCTTCTCGTAGATGGGGCGCAGCAGGTCCAGCATTTGGATGATGCCTTTGGGGCGCAAGTCGAAATGCTCGTTCACCAGCGCGGCGATTTTGTCGTCAGCGATGACGCCAGTGCCGTGGGTGTTGATGGTGATGTTCATGGGGCGGGCCACACCAATCGCATAAGCCACTTGCACTTGGCATTGGGTGGCCAAACCGGCAGCCACCACGTTTTTCGCCACATAGCGGGCAGCGTAAGCAGCTGAGCGGTCGACCTTGGATGGGTCTTTGCCGGAGAACGCACCACCACCGTGGGGGCAAGCGCCACCGTAGGTGTCGACAATGATTTTGCGACCGGTCAGGCCGCAGTCGCCCTGCGGGCCACCCACCACAAAGCGGCCGGTGGGGTTGATCAGGTACTTGGTGTCTTTGAGCCACTCATTGGGCAACACGGGCTTGATGATTTCTTCGATGATGGCCTCGTTGAA